>DASVRY010000512.1:0-18221 GCA_036388395.1 Chthoniobacteraceae bacterium | reverse complement strand
AGGACGCATTCCGACATTGGATCGCACAATACCAGGCGCCGACCTGCTCGGCGCTACATCAAAACGCCCGGTGGCAGGAACCTTACGCCACTTCTTCGACGTAAACCTTCGTCACCCCTGGGAGCTGCTGGCTGGAGTCGCGCCCTATCTTCACTAGAGCAATGCTCCCCTCGGCCTGCACGCTGCCGGAATCCGTGGTGCTTCCGCCGATGATCGAGCCTTTGATGAGGAGCTGACCGATGCTCGCATTCGGATCCGGCTCGGGCGTCGGGTCATCGCTGGGCGCGCCGTGAAGGAAGAGGCGCGCGCCATTGATGTCGCCCTTGATCTTCACCATACCGATGGGCCCGACGATGTCGCTGAACACCGGGGCAATCTTCTCGACTCCGAGGGAACGGACGGTGAGCTGATCGATGGTCTTGTTGCCGGCAGTGGACGAATCGCCTGCAAAAATCCGCGACAGATCGCCCTTCACTGTGACATTCGCCAAGTCGATGCCGCTCGCATCGACGGTGCCGACGTGCGCGAGGCCGTCGCCGCCTGGAGCACGTTTCACTTTGAAGGTGAGATCCGCCCCGGTCAGTTCCGGATCGTTCACATCCAGGTTCATCAGCTCGCCGTCCGGCGTAAAGGTGAGGTTCGAGAGGCTCAGTGGCCCAACGGAGACGGTAATGGTGACCATGTCGCCATCGGCGTCGGTGTAGGAGACGGAATTTGCTAGGCCAGCAGGCGGTTCTCCAGAAGCTCGATAACCATAGGTGAAAAGCGGTCGTGTAGCTGAGAAGTGGCTGCTTGGAAAGTGCGGAGGCGATCAGGAAGTCGCTCGTCCGAGCCCTGCACGCAACCCGAGCTCGCACTCCTTGCGCGACCGTGGAATGATCCAGAACATGGCAAATCGCCCCAGCAAAAAACCAAGAACGCGCCCCGGTGCCACCCCAACGACCGGCCCCGGAGCCGCGGGATCAGACGCTCGCGCTCAGAAGCGGCGGGAGGACGAGGCCGCGAAGGCAATCATGGCGAGGTATCAAGGCCGCAAGTCGATCGACCGGTAGCACCGAGTAACCCCCGGAGGAGCAACGCAAGCCCAAGCGCAGTTGGGCGGCGGACAGATTCTGCGTGCTCTGAGCCGCCCAGCTCCCTCATTCTGCCTCGATGCTCAAGCTGCTCTTTCTCGGCGACATCGTCGGCGAACCCGGACGCAAGGCGGTGATCGACCTGGTGCCTCGCCTGAAGGAAGAGCAAGCGATCGATTTCGTGATCGTCAACGGTGAAAACTCAGCGAACGGACGCGGGATTACGCCGAAGATCAGTATCGATTTGCTTCGGTGTGGCATTGCGGTGATCACGACCGGCGACCACATCTGGGATCAGAAGGAGATCCTTCCTTTCATCGATACGGAGCCGCGGCTGCTCCGGCCGCTCAACTACCCGCCGAACACGCCGGGCCAGGGCTCAATCGTGCTCGATACGCCCAAAGGAAAAATAGGCGTACTGAATGTGCAGGGTCGCACGTTCATGAACCAACCGCTGGAGAATCCTTTTCTCGCCATTGACGCCGAGGTGGCAAGGCTGCGCGAGGAAACGAAGGTGCTTTTCGTGGACGTGCATGCGGAGACGACGAGCGAAAAGATCGCAATGGGACGTTTTCTCGACGGGAGGGTGAGCGCGGTTTGCGGGACGCACACGCACACCCAGACCGCGGACGAGCAGATCTTTCCTGGCGGCACGGCCTTTCTCTGCGACGCCGGCATGTGTGGACCAGTGGAAAGCTGCCTCGGCCGCGAGATTTACCCGATTGTGCAGCGATTCCTCACGAATCGGCCGATCTTATATCCAGTTGCGAAAGGACCGGTGAAGCTTCACGGAGCGATCATCGAAATCGATGAGCAAACCGGCAAAGCGCTGCACATCGAGCGGTTTGCGAGGCTCTACGAGCCGCCCGCGCCGACACCCGCAGAAGCAGGTCCGGCAGCAGCCGCTGACCGCGTCTGAGCCGGCACGCAAGTGGGAGTGACCTCACCGTAAAGTGCTCGAGACCTTCACTGCTCGATATTCGACAGCTCCGCGAAGGCCTGGCTCCTTTTCACCAAGGCCCTCCCGACCTTAAAATCTGGCGTCTCTGTCGCAACTCCCCAATGTACAGGTGGCATCCACTGTGCTAAATTGGCAATGCGCAATGGATCCTCACCCTCCGCGGCCCGCGCTCTGCCTGCGCAACCTACCGTCACATGAAGAAAATCGAAGCCATCATCAAACCCTTCAAACTCGAAGAAGTAAAAGACGCTCTCGCTGAAATGGGCGTGGAGGGAATGACGGTGAGCGAAGTGAAGGGTTTCGGTCGGCAGAAAGGTCACACCGAAATCTACCGCGGGAGCGAATACACGGTGGATTTTCTCCCCAAAGTGAAGCTGGAGATCGTGGTGACTGACGAGACCGCGGAGAAAGCGGTGGCAACGATCGTGGCAGCAGCCAAAACCGGCAAGATCGGTGACGGGAAGGTCTTCGTCCTCCCCGTGGAAAGCGCCACTCGTATCCGAACGCAAGAGATCGGCGACAAGGCCGTTTGAGAGCGTTGGGAGGCGGCGACCCTCTACCGCTCAACTATTGACACTCAGCTCGCTCGACTTCTTCAAAGCACCTCGACGATGAGCGCGGTTGTGTTGTCACGGCCCGATCGTTCGATGGACGCTTCGACCATGCGATGGGCGGGCGTGAGCGTCACCTCCTTCGCGTCCGGTGAGCGCAGGAGCGAGAGCAGGTCCGCATCGTAGAGGCCGTCGATCACCCCGTCCGTGCAGAGCAGGAAAACGTCTCCGCTGTCATAGCCTACGGAGCCGAGTTGTGGATCGACAAACTGGTGGCCAGCTCCGAGAGCGCGTTGCAGCACGTTGCGCCGCGGATGATTGCGAGCTTCACGCTCGTTCAACTTCCCGTTTTTGAAAAGCCAGCCGACGTGCGTGTCGTCCTCGGTGATTTGCCGCAGCCCACCGCCCGCGGGCAGGTAATAGATGCGACTGTCGCCAATATGCGCGAAGTGCATCCAGCCCGGCCGGAACCAGCACAGGCTCAAAGTCGCGCCCATCCCGGCGCACTCCTCATAACTGCCGCCGAGCACGGTCAGAGCCCGGTGGATTTGCTCGAAAAGCTCGGTGAGCACGTCAGCAAAACCGCCCTCGAGACCTGTTGCTGAGAGCTTGAAGGCTGGGGGCAAGAGGCGCGTGACTTTTTCCACAGTGATCCGGCTGGCAAACTCCCCTGCCATCGCTCCGCCCATCCCGTCACTCACGGCGAAGACAAAATCCGAAGTTTCCGTCGAAGCCTCGCCCAACTTGCCGAGGTAGCGCAGCCCTTCGCCATCGAACTGGAGGCAAAGAAACGAGTCCTCGTTATTCTTGCGCACTTTGCCGCGATCGGTCTGCCCGAACCAGCGCAGCGTGTTTGCCGGCGGCGGGCTATGTGGCTGTTCCATCGGGAGGCGTGTCGGAATCGGGGAGAATGGTCGCGAACTCAAAATCGATGAGGCAAAACCGCCCATCGCACATGCGGTAAGTCACATTGCGCACCTCCGCGTCATCGTGGCGAACGCCATAAGGTTCGAGTTCCGCAAACAGCTCTTTGGCGCGGGCTTCGTCCAGATGCTCGACGCGACTCCCGCAGCTTGTGGTGACGATGCGCAGTTCCTCGGGGTGAGCCTCGAGCAAGCGCGGCACAAAGGTGCAGCCACGCTCCTCCAGATGCCGAAGCACCCGCACTTCGTTCGCGAACCGCTCCTCTGCTTTTGGTCCACGGAAGGTTTTGAAGACGCGACCATCGAAGCTCATCCGGACGGTGGCTCTGAGCGTGTCCTTCACTTCGTGCATGGGAGAAGGATGCGCCGCCCACAGCCGGAAGCAAGGCGGGAAGAGCAGCTCCGCTCGCGCGAGGAATGCGGCAGAAACAACCGTCAAAGCTCGTATAAAGAACACCTCCGTCGAAGCTCCGGTGAAATTCAGCGCTTCCCCTGCGACCAGCCGTTTGGCACCGTTCGTGCAACTGTCACCCGCGCGCCACCAAACTAGGGTATTTAGGGTAAAACCAACCACATCAACGGCTAAAAAGGCGCAGGCCGCTTAAAAAGAGACACACCACACACCATCAATGGAGAAGTACAAACTGGAATACATTTGGCTCGACGGCTACGAGCCCGTCCCGAACCTGCGCGGCAAGACGCAGATCAAAGAGTTCAAGAATTTTCCCAAACTTGAAGAACTGCCGCTGTGGGGTTTCGACGGTAGCTCGACCAAACAAGCCGAAGGTCATAGCTCGGACTGCGTATTGCAGCCGGTTGCCGTTTATCCGGACTCCACCCGCACCAATGGCGTTCTCGTCATGTGCGAAGTGCTCCTTCCGGACGGCACCCCACACCCGACCAATTCCCGCGCGACGATCGTCGACGACCCGGACACCTGGTTCGGCTTCGAGCAGGAGTATTTCCTCATGCAGAATGGCCGCCCGCTCGGCTTTCCCGATGAAGGTTATCCAGCACCACAGGGCCCTTACTACACGGGTGTCGGGTTCAAAGCCGTCGGCAACATCGCTCGCCAGATCGTCGAGGAGCACCTCGATCTCTGTCTCGATGCCGGCATCAACCACGAAGGCATCAACGCCGAAGTGGCGAAGGGCCAGTGGGAGTTCCAGATCTTTGGCAAAGGCTCCAAGAAAGCCGCTGACGATGTCTGGATGGCTCGCTACCTCTTGATGAGGCTCTGCGAAAGTTACGACATCGATGTCGAGTTCCACTGCAAGCCGATCCGCGGCGACTGGAACGGCTCTGGCATGCACTCGAACTTCTCCACCAAGCACATGCGCGAAGTCGGCGGAAAAGATTACTTCGAGAAGCTCATGGCCGCATTCGAGAAGTACCGCAACGAGCACATCGCCGTGTATGGCCCGGATAATCACCTCCGCCTCACTGGCCTGCACGAGACGCAGTCGATCGATAAATTCAACTACGGCATCGCGAATCGCGGCGCTTCGGTGCGCGTCCCGCACAGCTTCGTGAACAACGGCTACAAGGGTTACCTCGAAGATCGCCGTCCCAATTCGCAGGGTGATCCCTACAAGATCGCGAGCCGCATTCTGCAGACGATCGCCACCGTCCCGACAGCCGCCTAAGGAGCTTTCGCGACTTGTTGTGTGTGAGCTTCGTTTGAGGCTTCACCTCGGCATCTTTGAGCGCCGCCTGGCTTCCGCCGGGCGGCGCTTTCTGCTGTCCGGGAGTGTTTCTCCTAACGCAGGCACGCGAACCACGTAAGAGCTTTGGCGAGTTAGGTGCGGGCGAAAAGACGCGGTTGCTTCCGAAGACGCTCATCAGAACGAGCGCCCCGCGTCGCGCCTCGGGGTCCTCAACTTGCTCGGGATGACGCTTTTGTGCATTATCCTTCCTCCACGTTATTCCTTTCGGCATCCAATCTCCTCGTTGCCCTTTGATGAAGCCGAGTTACCTTGCGCCAATCCCCGATGCACCAGTTTTTCTCTCGACTTATCCTCCTGCTGACGCTGGCTGCGAGCGTCGCTCATGGTCAGCAATATCCCCAACCGGTGAGCGAGATGTCGCGCCAACAATTCCCGTATTCGATGGTGGGCCTATTGGATTTCTTCAGCGGCAGCCGCATCTACACCGCTTCCGGCACGGTAATCGCAGAGAGAACGGTGCTTACCGCGGGTCACAACCTGTTCGATCGGCGGGCGGGCTGGTCGACCGACCTCCTTTTCCTCCGCGCCTATCACCAAGGTGAGGCTGCTGATGAAGGCCAGATTGCCTCACGCATTTTCGTGCTTGGAGGATACCGCCCCAGCGTGAAGCGCTACGGAGGGAACTCATTCCTTGCGTTCGCGTCAGATCTTGGCCTCCTCCGCTTCACGGAGCCAGCCGGCGCGGGCGGGCATGCGGGCTGGACGGCGGATCGTGCACTGCTGGAGGCCAACATCGACAAAGTTGCGCTCGGGTATGGCGCGGAAGACCACGATGGCGAGGAATTGCTCTCAGTTGGAACCTCCAGCCCTTTCGAAAAGGTTTTCGGAGCTTTCTTGGAGAGTGACTCGCTCTACTTCGAAGGCGGGATGAGCGGTGGTCCGCTGTTCTCCAGGACTACGGCCGGGGATTTGACCATTACCGGTGTGATCGTCTCCGGCTCTGTTCAGCCAGTTTCCGGCGGCATTCGATCGCTGAATCCTACGGCTGCGCGCCTCATCTACCGCTACGGGCAATAGTCGGGAGCCATGCGCCACGGTCGATCACCTTGGCTTCGCGTTTCGCTGATCCTGCTCGCGGGCCTGGTGGCGATCCTGTTGGTTTCGCTCCTGAGTCGACAGCGCTCGGCCAGCGGAAGTGCCCAGCAAAACCCTTCTCGCGATAGCTCAACAGTCGCGAGAGAAGTCCAACAGCAGGCATCCTCCCCTTCCATGACTCTTCCGCTGACTACCAGCATCGAGTCTGCGCTCGTGAAGATCGCGGCCGGCGAGGTCGAGAGTGCTCTCGAGGAGCTCCGCACGGCGCTGCTTTCTGCGGATCCGCGCGAGGCGATCGCCGCAATCACACAATTTCTCGCCACCGGGCGCGATGCTGTCACTGGGCAGGATTTCACCCCGGGAGAGGGTGAGCTCGAGGCAGCGCCGACTCTGCGAGTGTTTCTCATGGATCTGCTCGGACGCCTAAGCAAACAGACCCAAACCGCCGACGGTGCGAAGATCGGCCGCGCGGTGCTGGAGACGAGAAACTCTCCCGACGAGTGGGCGATCTCGCTCCGCAACGTGGCGTGGCAGGAGCCGAAAGCCACCTCTTATCTCGCCAATAAATTCCGGGAGCTGATCGACTACGGTCCGTGGCGTCAGAGCCCTACTGGCGGGATGCTCGAGGCCTTCGACGTCGCCGTTTTTACCCGCGATGTGCGCCTTGTTCCGGATCTCACGAACCTCCTGACTTCAGGAGAAGAAGATCTGGAGCGGGCGGCCGCCGTTGCCTTGGACCGTCTCAGCGAAACTGCGCCCCTCGAGGTCATGAACCAGCTCAACGCCAATCCGGGGATGCTCGCCGATCTGCCTTTGATCCGCGCCGATCACTTCTCAAAGGCGAACCTGGCAAATCCGCAGCAGCGGCAGGCGGTGGAATACTACCTCGCGCGGGCGGACGTGACGCTACAGGAGAAGAGCAAGTTCCTGAAAGTCGTGGCCACTCCTGCCAGCTTCATTTCGGAAAATCTCCTTACTGAATCGGCTCCTCCCGATGACGACCCCGCGCGCAGACGCGGGCTGGCGACGGCCACGGCAGATTGGATCAAGAGTGGGCGGTTTCCAGAAATTCAGCTACAGATCGCCGAGCTGAATACGAAACTGAATCGGCCTTAGTTGGGGTTCACGTCCGCAGACACGGGCTCTGCTCGGCGGACCCGCACGCCGTCTTCTTCCGAATCGATGGGCGGCTCAGCTTCTTCCTCGGGTTCCGGCTCACCGCGACGCTTCCTCTTCTTCTTCCCGTTCTCCTTCTTCTCGGATTTAAAGAGCTCACGCAACACCCGGCCGGCAATTGGCGCTGCCTGGGTGCCGCCGTGCACGTCGTCGTTGTTGGCCTCGCCCTCGTAAACGACAGCAAAGGCATACTTCGGGTTTTCCGCCGGAGCGAAGCCAGCAAACCAAGCCGCCGTCCGCTCCCGGTTCTTCGGACCCCATTGAGCCGTGCCCGTCTTTCCAGCCACCGCAATTCCTGGCACAGCAGCCCGACCAGCCGTGCCCGCACGGCCAGCAACCACCTGCACCAACCCCTGCTTCAGCGTGGCCAGCACCCGCTTGTCCATGGCGACCTGACCCCTCGCCCGCAGGTTGTAGGCATTGACGATCTGATCATCGAGACTCTGAACCTGCTGCACGAGCCGCGTCTGGTAAAAAGTCCCGCCGTTTCCAATCACGCCCATCGCTTGCGCCATCTGTAGCGGTGAGACGAGCGTGTCTCCCTGGCCAATGGAGAAGTTGGCGACGTCGCCATTCAACATCCGGCGCTTGTAGACCTTCATCATGTACTCGTCGGAAGGAATTCGGCCATCCGCCTCGGCGTTGAGCGGAATTCCGGTCCGCGCGCCGAGGCCGACCTGCAGCGAGTAGTCGGTGATCGGTCGCGAACCGAGGCGCATCCCGACCTGGTAAAACCAAGTGTTACACGACTGCATGAGTGCATCGGCGAAATTCAAGCTCCCGCTATCGACCTTCTTCCAGTTGCGGAACGTCAGATTCCCGATGGCGAGCGAGGGTGGGCAACTGAACTGGTCCTCGGGTCCGATCTTCCCCGTCTGCATCGCGGCTAGACCGACAAAGACCTTGAACACCGAGCCCGGCGGGTAGGCTGAGCGAAAGGCGCGCGGGAGAAGCGGAATGTCGGTGTCATCCTGAAGCGCCTTGAACTTCTCAGCCGAGATATTCGGCACAAAATCGTTCGGATTGATCGGCGGCCACGACGCCAGGGCCAGAACGTCACCGTTGTTCGGATCAAGGACGACCATCGCGCCACGTTTGAGACCTTTATCCAACGCCTCTTCGCACAGGCGCTGAATCCGTACGTCGAGCGTCGTTACGACATTGTAGCCGGGTTGCGGCGGGATGGAGATTTGCTCAGTCGCCTTTGCGCCTTTGGGATCGAACGAGATGTTGTATTGCCCGAACTTCCCCTGCAGCTGATCGTCGAAGCTCTGCTCGAGGCCGTCGCGGCCCTCCGCATTGGGCCAGAGCAGCTCGTTGTTCTCGATCGGGCCGTCCGGCATCTTTCCGCCGCGACCGGCATAGCCGATGACGTGACCCGCCAGCGCGCCATTTGGATAATGCCGCTGATAGATCGGCTGCAGCGTGAGGCTGCCGGACTTATCCCGCTCGACTGCTTCGATTTCCGGCGGCTGTAGATCCTGCGCGATCACATAAGGCAGCACGCCGCGGTTCTTGTAGTGCTTCAGTACTCCATCACGCGACAGGGTGATTGGGCGCGCGATCAGCGTCTGCGCCCGCGCCACCTGCTGTTGCGCAAAGGCGAGCACAGCCCGCTCGTTCATCGTCAGCGGGGTGGGAAAAGCGATTGCGAGATTGTAGCTCACCCGGGTTTGCGCCAGCGGTGCGCCGTTGCGATCCACGATCTGGCCACGCGGAGCCGGGATGCTCAGCAGGTAGGTGCGCGCAGTCTTCTGCGTCTCCCAGCTCGGGGTGAATTCGTTCGCGCCATCCGCTGCTGGGTCGTTGGAAGCCGGCGGCACTTTAACCGCGGAGTCGGTCTTAATCGCAGCGAGAGTCGGCTCGCGCGACGCCTGCTGCGCGATGGCCGAAGTGCCGAGAAGCGAGCTGGCGCCGAGAAGAGCGAGGCCACAGGCGCGGAGAGAAGAGCAAAGCTGGACCATGGATGGAAGAGGTTTACGCGGTAACGGTGAACCGTGGATTCTGCGAAAGGAATCTCACCGGGTTCTGGAAAATCAACTGATCGATTGTGTCATCCGAGTGCCCGCGCCGCCGCATCTCGAGTGCCGTTTTCGGTACTGCCAGTGGATCGCTCCTGCCCCAGTCGCACGCGCTATTCAGCCACACCCGCTGGCCACCATACACCTCGAACATATCCACCGCACGGGCAGGCGTCGTCTTCGACTCCGGGTAAAGCGTGATCCCTGCCCAGAAGCCGGTATCGAGCACCATCTGAATGGTATGCTCCTCGACGTGATCGATGATCACCCGCTCCGGCTTCACGCGTGAGTCTGCCTTCAGCGCATCGAGAATGAGCCGCGTCCCCTTGTGTTTGTCCTCGAGGTGTGGCGTATGCACGAGGATCATCTGATCGTGCCTTAGCGCGAGATCGATGTGTCGCTCGAGAATCACCAACTCGTTGCGCGTGTTCTTGTTCAGCCCGATCTCGCCGATCCCGAGCACCGTCGGCTTTTGGAGGAAATGCGGGATGATGCTCAGCACTTCATCCGCCAGCACCATGTCTTCCGACTCTTTCGGATTGATGCAGAGCCAGCAGAAGTGCGGCAGCTGGAACTTCGCGGCGCGCTTCGGCTCGTAATCCGTGAGCTGGCAGAAGTAATCGTAGAAGCCCTGCACACCGCTACGATCGAATCCGGCCCAGAAAGCCGGCTCGCACACTGCGCGGCAACCGGCGGTGATCATCGCCTCGTAGTCGTCGGTCACGCGGCTGACCATGTGGCCGTGAGGCTCGATATAACGCATGTTTCGGAGAGTTCTGCAGTTGCTAACTCTGGGGCTGCGTTTCCCCGGGCCACGCGCCGACGGCGCCTTTACCTGGCGCTTTTGCGATCGGCTCCACCGTCGGATCGCTGAGCGACATCAGCACCGCTTTCGCACGGCCTTGCGCCTCCTGCTGCAGCACCTCCGCCGCACGTCGCAGGGCCGCGAGGCGGAAATCCGGAGCGCCCTCGGCACGGTCCACCCGATCCAGGAATGCCGCGAGGTCGATCAGCTTTGATCGGGCATCCATGAAGTAGAGGTCGAGGACTTCCTGGCGGGTCATGGGGCGGTAAGTTCTTCTCTTCCGGGCAACAGCGCAACTTTCTCCGGACGCGATCAGCCCCGGAGAATCCTCCGGGGCTGAGTTTACGAGATCGTTGGACGCTTGGACGCGGTTACTCCGAGTCCGGCGCGAAATCCTTGTGGCCCTGCTCCTTCTGCTCCGTGAGCTTCTCGAAGATCTTCTTCGCTTCGTCCTGATTGTCAGCCTTGAGCGCGGTCTCGAGCTGCTCGAAGGTCTTGTCCAGCTCAGTCAACTGCTGCTTGTACTTTTCCATGTAGGCGGTTTTTTCGCCGGCCGGAACGTCCTTGCCTTTGGCTGGCTCATAATCGTGCGAAGCTTTGGTGTTCTTACGAATCTTCGCGAGCAACTCCAGGTTGGCTTCCTTCTTCGTCGGATCGGCGACCTGACGCTTCAGGAGACGCAGGCTTTTGTTCATCTGCGCCATCTCTTTCGAGAGCGGCGTATCTTCTTTCTCGTCTGCTGCAGCAGCGAAGTGAACGCCAAGCATCAGCGTGACAGCGAGGGTGAGGAGGGCTTTGATTTTCATGTCAGTGGTTCGTGTTTATAGAGTGAAAAGGCGGTAAACGCCACCTGTTCCGCTCGCATTTGACGCAGGCGGTCCTGTTTCCATCAATCATCCTCTGGGCTCATTCTTTAAGACAAATTTCCACCGATTGATGGCGCCTGCGCCGCGGCGCGGCAATCGCGCCACTCCTAACAACAATGTTTCCTCGGAGATGTTCGATCACGTTGGAGAAAAGCGATTGTTTGCGCCACGTGACCCTCATGAGCTGCCAATGAAAGTATCGCTGCCAGAGCCGACGGCTCCCAAGCCAGCAGCCAGCCTTTACCCAGTCTCTCTACGAAGTAAAAGAAACGGACCGCGTTTCCGCGGCCCGTATAAGAGATAAGATGTTGCCGCTGACTGGTTAAGCTCGGCGACGACGACCAACCAGACCAAGTGCAGCCAAGCCCAAAAGGCCGACTGTCGAAGGCTCCGGGATGGCTTCGCCACTTATAGCCATAATCGCGCTCTTTCCCCCGTTACCTGCAGCATTTGCAATTGTTACAGACACTACATTTTTGGTGCTATCAGCGATAGTAAAGATGCTCTGGTACAGCCGAGGATTATTTGCGTTAACATTGTTGAAACTCCCATCCCCCGTAGTTATCCGGCCATTCGCTGTGTAAGCCACTGGAGAGCCATTGAACCAATCGCTATTTACAGAACTTCCACCCAAGTTGTTGAAGACCTGAGTGCTAGTATCGGCGAAATTCACAGTCACTGTGAGATTTGCCGCCTGGCCCCCGGACGAGCCTATCAAAGCGAGCCGAAGCAGCGGGGTCGGTGTCGCCAGGAGAAGCGTTCCACCATTGAAGACGGCATTGGAAGCGGAAAATGGCTGTAACGTGAATGTAAGGTCCGGGGTTGTTTGGCTCGTCGTTGGCCCAACCGGTAATCCCGTCGACGGAGCGGCGGAATTACGTCCAACGCCATACCAAGTGTCACGGCCTCCACCGACGCCATCATCCATCGTCGCGGTCCGGCCTGCTGTAGTCTCACCGGCACCAATAACGATGTCCTGATTCCAACCTGTCGCCTCCAAAGGGACAAGCGCAGCGGCATCGATCTGAGAGAAGGCAGTGCTCACTGTAAGAGCGCCAAGAATAAGTTTTTTCATTTAGATCTTTTGGGGGATGGATGTTGCGCGCGACCATTACATGTAAACACCGCTTTTGTCAACGAGTGGTCATGTGGGGTCAGTGACGGTTGACTAGCGTGATCGTCCGGACTGCGTCAGCCGAATAGGTGGCTGCTGGGCCGTGACGGGAAACCTGCTGTCGGCGTGGTGCCGCTCCAGCGTTCTTGAGCTTTACCCCCCGGCGAGCCTTGACGCGAAGAATGGAGCGTGATCAGGCATTCGCCCGTGGCGCGGGCCCGCACCGACGGCTTTGGGAGAGAAACCCGATACCCGGCAGCAACGCGGCGCTCCCCGATTCGGGGTAAACATCAACTCGCGGTGTTGGTCATGCCCGCGGTATCCTATGCAAGACTTTGGCGAGCGCGAGTAACTCGGATGCTTCAAATTCGCTCGAAGTGCCCCGGGTCGGCAGGTCGAAGGTACCACCTAGGCGTGGGCTGAAGCCGTTTATCAAGGGACTCTCAGCAATCGATCGGCGAAAAAGGTCTGCGCGACATCGAGATAATCGTGATTGCTGCCGGAACGAGGACCGCCGATCTAAAGCAGCAGCGTAGCCGCTGCCCAGAACCAGATCGTCGCCGTAGCTCACTCACCGCCAATCCGCAACAAAATTTGGGTCGGCTAATCTACGCTGACGCAATGGAATCCTGCGCTTCCAACATGGGATCTTCTGCCCGTGCCCTGCTAGTTTTGCGCCACTGCCCCGAAACCATGCCGGACCAGAGACAGAATCTCCCGTGTTTGCCATGGAAGCTCAATTCGTCGTCATGGAGTGACGCGCCCGCCTATGGAATCATCATCGGGTGCCATCAAGTCACCGCGCCGTGCAATGGGCGCATGACGAGTAGGTATTGGCCGTCGACCAACCCTCGAAATCTCCCGCCCCCTCAGCTGACGAACTCCAGCTCCACGAGCGATGGGATCAAGCCCGCTTCGTGGCCGCGCCGGAGGAATTCACGGATCGCCTCACGGCCGAGATCGCCATAGTCGAGCGTGAAGTCATTCACATACATCCCGATGAATCGGTCCGCGAGCGTCGTGTCCATTCCGCGCGCCAGCGGCATCGCGTGAGCGACACCGGCTGTGCGGTTTTCCAATCCGTAGCGGATGCTCTCCCGCAGGATGACATTGATCTCGCTACGATCTGCAGGCGCGATGTCTTTGCGGATGACATTCCCTCCGAGGGGCAATGGCAGCCCAGTCTCTGCTTTCCACCATTCACCGAGATCCACGACCTTCGCGAAGCCGTCCCGTGCATAGGTGAGCTGCCCTTCGTGGATGATCAGGCCGACATCGACCTGCCCCGACTCCACCGACGCGAAGATCTCGTCGAATGGCACCGTGACCGAGCGCGTTTCGCCGAGGAAAAGCCGCAGTGCCAAATACGCGCTGGTCATCAATCCCGGCACCGCGATCCGCCGCTCGCGCAGCCAATCGCGTGTGGCTTCCAGATCCGCCAGATCTGGGAGCGTGGCATCGGCTCGGGCGATCAGAATCGGTCCGTAGCCGTCGCCCATGCTCGCCCCGCAGGGGAGCAGCGCATACTTATCCAGCACCGAGGCATACGCGTGGATCGAGATCGCCGAGATGTGCAGCTCACCGCGAGTAGCGCGCTGATTCAGCGTCTCGATATCCTGCAGGATGTGCTCGAACTGCCAACGGCCGGTATCGATCTTGCCTTCGGCGAGTGCGTAGAACATGAAGGCATCATCAGGATCGGGTGAGTGGCCGAGCGTCAGAGGAAAAGGCGAGGACATGGTCCGCCGAGCGTGCCCGCTCCGAGAGCGGCGGGCAACTAGGAAGACAATCCGAAGCCCGCTAGTTCCTCTCCTGCCATGGGGTCATTCTGAGCGGCTTATGCAGCGACCGGGTCCTTCGACTTCGCTCAGGGTGACCAGATTCAATGCTGAGAGGAATTGCACCACCCGCCGCTCGGACCAAGGCTGGACGCCGTGCGCGAAATCGAGGAACCCGACGTGCCCGCCGGAAGCTGGGGCCTCGAAGAAAAAGTGCGGGTTGGTTTCCGCTGCTGCCGCGGGAAAACATTCCGGCGCGAGAAATGGATCGTTGCGCGCATTGAGAAGCAAGGCCGGCACGGTGATGCCGCTCAAATACTGCCGCGCGCTGGATTGCGCCCAGTAATCTGCAGCGTCGCGGAAACCGTGCAACGGTGCGGTGTAGCGATCGTCGAACTCCTGGAAGCTGCGCAACGTTCGGGCGCCGGTGGCGTCCAGTTGCTCGGGGAAATGAACCGCCTTCGCTTCGACCTTGGCTACGAGCGTTTTGAGAAAGCGCCGCAGGTAAATGCGATTGCCAGGCCGCCGATCGAGCTGGCGTGCGCTGGCGGCGAGATCCACTGGCGCTGAGATTCCGATGCCTGCAATCACCGCCGGATGTGGCGGTGCCTCGCCGAGATATTTTAACGTTAGATTGCCGCCAAGGCTGAAGCCGATCAGAGCAATGCGGCTATACCGCTGCGCGGCACAGGCGATGACGCGCGCCAGATCAGTCGTTTCGCCGCTATGGTAAAACCGCAGCAGCCGATTCGGCTCAGAGCCGCAACTGCGGAAATTCCACGCCAGAGCGTCCCATCCCGCCGCACTCAGGGACGCGGCCATGCCGCGGATGTATCCATTGGTCGAACAACCTTCCAGCCCATGCGACAGGATCGCGACCTTTGGCGAGCGTGTGCGGAGCCAGTCGAGATCGAGGAAATCGCCGTCCTCGAGCTCAAGCCGTTCACGCTCGAAAGTCAGCCTGGAGCGCCGGCGGAGAAAAGCCGCGAGGATAGTCTGCACGTGGCCGTTCCGGAGCACAAACGGCGGGTCGAAAGTGGAAGAGAGATTCGGCACAACAGTTTCGAAAGCGTAGGCATCTTACGAAGCTTCGCTCCCGCACCGCGACACGAGAACGGCCGCCTCGGAGAAACGCTCTCATTCCTTCCTCTGCTCAACGCAGCATTGTGATCGCCACACGTGCTGCTCTCAACGTGCAGCAGCACTAGCATCGATGGCCAAACAGGCGCGTCTTCTGCTAAAGCCAATCCACCACGTCCCCACTCGCCGCACATGCCCCGCTCCGTCGCTCTCCTCCTCCCAGCCCTCGCAGCACTCCTCTTCCTCACCGGCTGTGCATCACCTTCGTACAGTTACAAGTATCTGCCGGGACGGACGGCCACACTGCGAGATGGCATCGCCGTCGCTCCGCCGAAAGCTCCTCCCGAGGTCCACGCCGCGATTGCCGCTGGGAACCGGATTGCCGGTTTGCCATATCGTTACGGCGGTGGTCACGGCCGGGGAGTGGATACCGCCTACGACTGCTCCGGCGCGGCTTCCTTCGTTCTGAGCGGCGCAGGGCGACTGCGGAGCCCCACGACCTCAAAAGGTTTCCGCCGCTACGGTGAATCCGGCGAGGGTCGCTGGATCAGCATCTACGCACGGAAGGATCATGTGTTCCTCGTCGTCGCAGGCCTGCGGTTCGATACCGGCTGGACCGGCGGGCGCAAAGGTCCGCAATGGACCACGAAAAACCGTCCTGCAAAAGGCAGCGTGATCCGCCACCCGTCCCGCCTTTAGCTGCGGTTACGCTGCGATTTCGCGCAGATCTGGCGCCGTCTGGCCGAGCAGGCGGAGCACCTTCAAAGCTTCAGGCTCTTTAAAGTGCCGCTTCAGACCGCTCTCGGTGAGGGCTGCTGCCGGGACGTTCGCAATAAACTCCGCAAAGCTCTTCTCGGTGCCTTCGCGTTGCAGCTTCTGCCCGGTCTTCGTCGCCCAGAATTCCTCCTCGATCTTGCTCAAGGCGCGTGCTGCTTCGTCCGGGCCGAGATCTTCCCGCCGTGCGAGTAACCAGACGAGTTCCGGATCCGCAGGGAGTGCGACGGGAAAAGGAACGAACGGCACCTTGACCTCTTCCTCGGCCGAAGCGGCGTTTGGGTCGACCTTCACTTTGCTGCTCAGCGTGCGATCGGGCAGCGCGATTTCCACTGCGACAGCCGCGCCGTTTTCATCGGCCGTGATCGCGACATTCCCCTCGCCAAACTTCCCGGTGAGTTCTGTCTGGAGCTCTGCGACAGTCTCCGGTTCGAGGTTCGGCAGCGCGCCTTCGGCGCAAAACTTCTCAAACGATTCCAGGCTCTTCACGAGTCGAACTTCCTTCGCCACTTCCTCATAGATCGCCGTCGCGAGGTGCGTGTCCTTGGTTGCTTTCGGGAGCACTTTTTGGAGCAGCGCGAGAAACTGCGCTTCGTTCATCGATTTCGTTTTCATGCGGGAAGTGGAGAGGCTTGTGGGAAAAGGGGCGGGCTTTCTCGTTCACCCACGGCAAAACTGCAACACGGATATTTGCCGCGCCGCGGCAGACTTCGGCGCTCGAAACAACAACCGAGCCTTCTCGTTCCACCTCCGTGGCCTCCGTGCTCTCCGTGGTAAATCGTTCCGGTTACAGCTGCTGCTCAACCACCTCGGCAGCAGGCTCCGGCGGCGATGGCTCAACCGCTCCGCGATGCTGCAACCACCTCGCGACGGTCCAGCAGAGCAGCGCCCATGCAGTACCCCCGGCCCAGCCTGCGAGCACGTCGCTGGGATAGTGCACCCCGAGGTAGACCCGACTTAGTCCGATGATGAAGCTCAAGAAGAGCGCGGTGAGGAGGAAGTAAACCTTCAGCGTGCGCCGCGAAACCGCCCGCGCGAGCAGCGCCCCGAGCGTGAGATAGACGACTGACGAAAGCATCGAATGTCCGCTCGGGAAGCTCGCCGTCAGAACCTCGGTGAGGTGCGGCACGACGCCAGGTCGCTCCCGTCCGAAGGATTGCTTCAGCAGGAGCGTGAGAAATAGACCACCCCCGGTGGCGACGATGACGAGCCACGCCGCATGCACCATCCGTTGCAGCACGAGGTAGTTGAGCACGAGCAACGTCACGAGGGAGAGCACGGTCACGCCGCCGAGCGCGGTGACGTCCTGCGCGACCTGCCGCAACCACTTCGGCCCGATGGGCACTCCTGCATCGTGCGGGGATCGGAGCGAACGCATGAACTGCTCTTCGTGCACTTGCACCCCGCCCTCGAGGACCTCGTCCGCCACTTCCGCAAAGACCCACACGCTGATCGTCAGCCCGGAAACAATGAGCAGAAGCGCGAGATCCCAGCGTCCGTTCTTCCGAAGCAGGTTGAGCAACTTGGCTGACCAGTTCATCGCGGAAGGATCGCTGTTCAAGCTGCGGTTGCGCTCGTTCATCGGACGGTACTCAGGCAGGCATGCCAAGAATCAGGCGCACCGCATCGAGGCGGAAGTTCGCGGTGGCTACGGCGCTGAGCAGCGCGGCCTTTTGCTCTTTCGCCGCAGCGATCTCCTCCGGGCGCACATGGTCATTGATCCGGCGGAGGTCCTCCAGGCGGTCGATCTCACCCTGGAGCTGACGCTCGATTCGTCCGCTCGCCGAGGCGGTCAGCTCTTGCATCCGTTCGGCGGCGAAGGCCTGCACTTTTTCGAGCATCGCAGGGAGGAGCTTGCGCTTCACCGCGCCGCGATCGAGGAGCTTGAAGACGTCACCGGTTTCAAACTGCGCGGCGAGAAGCGCGGGATCATCCGTTTTATCCGCGAGGGCGTGGTCGACCACGATGCGCACCGGAGTCGCCGGCAGAAATCGATCGACGTGCAGCGCGGCGGGCGCGACGCATTCCACGACGATATAGACCTCGAGGAGGACAGCCTCGGAGGTGGTCGCGCGCCAGATCGCAAAGGCGCTATTACCGGCCTCCGATGCGAGCAGGAGATCGAAGCTGCTCCCGACCAGCGGATGATCGCCGCTCATGAAGCCCAGATCCTCGCGCGACAAAGCGCGAGCACGGTCGAAGGTCACCGACATTCCCTCCGCCGGCAAACTCGGGAAAGCATCCGTGATCAGGTGCCCGGGCAGGAGGAGGAAACTTCGCGAGCCGAGCTCCTCGACGTGCACGCCGAAGTGGTCGAGCAGCCGGGAGAAGAACTCC
>DASVRY010000511.1:0-2031 GCA_036388395.1 Chthoniobacteraceae bacterium | reverse complement strand
CGCTTTGCATCTGGACGCTGCTCTCGCACGTGATCTTCGGCCTGTTCGTTGCCTACACGGCCTCCAAAAGCTCGCGCTGGGAATAAGGGGATGCTGCGCGATTGGTGAGAGGTGAATGGCGAATGGTGGGAAACGCGTCTTAATTCTCCCACCAATCACCAATCACCAATCACGCTGCTTCCCTTCGCTACGCGGCTCCTTTAGAAAAGCACCACATGCTCGCCCAGGGAGCCGCTTCCACTTTCGATGCCAGGCTTCCGTTTCTGCTCTGCGGCGCACTCGGCGGCTACCTCCTGCTCATGTGCACGAATCCTGTTCGGTCGAGCTTTCGTGATGGCCTCCGCGCGCTTGGGCGCTATCGGACGTTGTGGGTTGCGCTCGGAACCTTTGGCTTCGCCTATGCGCTTTTCCAGATAGCCCTCCGGGCCTATTTCGCTTCCGCTCTGCCTCCCGGGATGGCCCCCACTTTCACCTGGATGCGTGCCGCCTGGCGCGATCCAGACCGCTGGCTAAGCGGGAGCCCAGAATCGCTCTGGTGGCTACCACGGGGAGATTTCCGCGCGGTCTTGCGCGATAGCGTAATGCCGGCGCTCGACAGCTTGTCGGGCCTCTTTAACTGGCTGGTCACGACCTTTCCGCTGGCTGCCGTCGCAGCGGTGCTGCTTTTCATCAACTGGGAGAATCATCACGTGGTGCTCTGGCGCGCTTTGCGAAAGCGCTTCGGCATGTTTGCGCTGCTCGTGCACGCCGGCATTCTGCTTTGCGCGTTGGCAGCATTGGTGAAGCCTTTCATCTACGTCGCTCCGAGCTTCATCCAGGCTCAAGACGCGTCCACGCCCTCCTTGCTCGAAACCTGGATTGTCTGGTCGCCTGTCGTTGAATGGCTCGCGTTCCTCTTCGAATACCTCTTCGGCGTCTGCATCCAAATTTACCTGATCCTCCTCGCTTACGTCTGGGTGCGCGGGCTTACCTTCACCCGCGAGCATCTGCTCGATTTCGCGATCCGCCGTTTCAGCTTTGTGGTGAAATGGGCGGCCGTAATCATGGTGCTCAGCTCCGTGCTGATCAATGCGCCCATGATCCTGAGACACTTCGAGCCGTTCAGCGCGTGGTTTCCCGAGGAAGAGATTTTCAGCGATGCCCTCCCTAAAGCACGTGCGGCTCTCGCTGTGTTCATCCTGTTCGGAGCGACGATTCAGATTACGCTGACCTTTCACAGCGAGTCGTTGCGCAAGGCGATGCGTGATCATGCGCGCTTCGTTTTCCGAAACTGGTGGCCGTTCGGCTGGTTCCTGGTGGTCGCCGCGCTGCATTTTTATGCGCTGCATGTGCTGCAACTCAGCGTCGCACGAGGAGTAGGGGAGGGCACCGCGTTGTGGGTCGCGTGGATGCTCCTTTTCCCCTGGCTCGGCGCCTATGTCGCGGGCTGGCTCCTCGCGAGCTGGGTGTGCGTCTTCAAGCGCTGCGATACCGGTCGCGCGGCTAACGACAATTGGCTCCACCGGTGAACCACCCTGTGCTCCCAAGCTCCACGCCCGTGCTCGCGGGGCGTGGCCTCTCCGCCCACCGCGACGGATGTGCGGTCCATGAGGTGACGCTGGAATTTATCGCCGGAGATTTCTGCACCTTGCGCGGTGAACCCGGCTCAGGGCGCACTCTGCTCCTCCGTCTGCTCGGCCTACTGGAGCGGCCGGAAAGCGGGGATGTCCTGGTCGAAGGCGTCGGGACTTCCGAGTTCGATGAGCCTGTGCGAGACGAACTCCGCAATCGTCGTTTTGGCTTCATCTTCTCCGCACCCTTTCTCCTCCCCTCGATGACCGTCCTGGAGAATATCGCCATGCCGCTCTTCCGGATCTCGCAGCTCAACCCCGAGCAGGCGCGTGCCCGGACCGATCTGCTCCTGAACTTCGTCGGCTTGCTCGAAGCGGAGCAGGAGCGGATCGACTCGCTTTCCTATCACGCCCAGCAGTGTGTCGCACTTGCCCGCGCATTGGCCACCGAGCCGGCGGTGATCGTCGCCGAAGAACTGGA
>DASVRY010000510.1:0-2279 GCA_036388395.1 Chthoniobacteraceae bacterium | reverse complement strand
AGCTCGTGAAATTGACCTGCTCTGCGTTGCGCGAGAATTTCATCTGCACCTCGCATTCTTCAGCGCTCAGTGGGATCTGCATGGCGAAGAATTCCTTCGTCGGCTGCGGGTGCAAATACGGCTTGAGCAGGTATTCTGAGTGAAGCGTTTTGCCTGAAGTGAAACGCAGCCGCACGGTCAGTGCCTCGACTTGCTCCGAAGCGGCGATCATTTCGAACCTCGTCAGTTTGCCTCGCAGATCTGGCGGCACTGGAATGGTCGTGAGCTGAGTTCGGTCGTGGCCTTTTGCCGTCCAACTAGCAGGGAGTCGCGTGAGCGCCTCCCACTCTGCGGCGGGCTTCTCCAGGATGAGCGGCGCGGGTGTTTCCGCTGTGCGTCGGCGGTAGAAGATCAGGTCGGGCGTATCGCCTTTGGCCAGCAGCTGAGCCATCCGCCAATCGCGCTCCGGCGACTCGAAGAAGGAGGCGAGCGGCAGCGGCTCGGCGATCTTCTTTCGTTCGAGCTGTTTTCTCGTGTTCAGCCAGACGAGCTTGCGGGCGTACCAGAATTCATCGCATTCCAGCGCGCGCGCTTCGATCTTCGGATCGCGATGCAGAATCGCATTCGGCGCATACCAATCGAAGCGACGAGCGGCCGTCGCATCGACCAGATGAGTGATCTCGCGCATCGGTTTGTGGGAGAAGATCTTCGTCCCGTCAGGGATCGTCGCCATGTAGCGGCGGAATTCCGGGATGAATCCCATGTCGAAGCGATTGCGCGTTGTGACGAGAGTCAGCAAGAGAGTGGCAACGATCCCGATGAGTGCAGGGCGGCGCGTCCACAGCGAGATCGGCGCCAGCTTTTCCGAACGAGCGGCAAGCGCCACGAGCGTCCAGGCGCCAAGCATCGCCAGGACCGACATCGGTACCGTGAGCCCGCAGAGGAAGCGATCCGCATCGCGAATCAGCGGACGCCACGGCCAAAGGCTTTGCGGCCCGCAGCTATACTCGAGATAGAGGATGCCAAACCAAAGGACGAGGACGCGGCCGAGCACGCCGTGCCGCCGCCATGCAGCGACAATGCCGATCAGTGCGAAGATGCAGTAGAAAGGCGCCAGCGGATTGCCTTTCCAGAGCGTGTCGAAGAAGCGGAACGGCAGATACCACAGCGGGATGCTCTCAGTGCCCTTCACTCCGCGTGCACCCATGTTGGCGTGGAGATTGTGCAGCCAATCGCCAAAGAGCTGGTGGTAAAAATATGCCTCACCTGCGTAGAGCGCGATGGCGACTAGCCCGGCGGGGATCAGCCATGCGAACTTCGCGCGGTAGTAGAGCAGCGTAGCGACGACAAAAACCGGAATGATGAAAACGCCGGTGATCCGGTTGGATTCAGCGAGGAACACCGCCGCACCAGTCAGGATCGCGAGCAGCAATCGGCGCCCGCTGGTTTCGGCATGCATGAGCCCCCACCATGCGAGCATGACCGCGGCACCCCAAACGCCTTCCGATAGATCTGGCATCGGGCGATAAGCCACGGAGTCCAGCAGCGGATGAAAAACGAACGCAATCGCGCAACCCCATCCAGCGGCCACGGATGCCGTGAGCTTTCGGCCGAAGACAAAACTGAGCATCGCTCCCGCGGCCAGGTAAAGTAGCGGCACTCCATAGTAGGCGACGAGGCCTGGGCCGAAGATGCCCTGAAGCACCCACGACACACCCCAGACCGGCCAGCGCAGATCGTGGAAGCTGTTCACCTGCCAGGCGACAAGCCCGCGCTCGTGCAGATCGAAGGCGAAGCTCCAATAAGTGAGATCGTCGCCGAAGCCCGGTTCCCGGAGGAAGAGCAGTCCAATCGCGACCGCCGCGAGTGCGACGCCGATGAGGTGTTGCCAGGTCTTCATGCGCGTGGACGGAAGAGGCTCGCAATCGCCAGCCAGGTGGTTTCGAGCAGCAGCCCGATGTAGATGAACCAAAACGGCTCGAAGACGAGTCGGAAGCGCGGCCGAACATTGGCAGTGAGCATGATCACGTAGAAGAAGCCGAGGAGCGTCAGCGCCCAGGCGAGGTGGAATGGCTGGAGGACGCCTCGGCGGAACGCCACGACGATGAGGCCGGCCGCAGCGAGCAGGAAGTAATACGGCACGCCCGGATAGATGAAGGGACGCCGCGGGTTCTTGCCGGGGAATTGCTGGTCCGGGAGGCGAAACTGATTCACCGCCTTGAGCCAGCCGTCCGAAAGCGAGTTGAGCCAGCGCACTTCGCTATAATGAGTGGTGATGAAGTGCTGCATCTCCGCCTCGC
>DASVRY010000509.1:0-26507 GCA_036388395.1 Chthoniobacteraceae bacterium | reverse complement strand
TCGCTCCGCCAGAGCGGATCCAGTTTCCGGGTGGCCTTCATCTTCGCAGAGACGATCTTCTCGCCATTGTCGTCCTCCTTGCCGCCCCATTCATCGCCGCCGTTGTAGCCGAGCGCGGTGTAACTCGTGATCCAGTAGCCGGCGACCTCCGAAGAGCGGCCGTTGCGCACGTCCATGGTGACCTGCTGCAGCGCGGCATCGGCGTAGAAGTCCGCTTGTGAGCGGAGGGCTTTCACCGTCACGCCAAACTTGTCGCGGCCTTCTTGCACGATCTGTTCGTGGAGCGATTCCGGAGCCACGATCAGGACGCGGCGCGCTCCTTTGACGTGCATGATCGAGTAGAGTGCGACCGTCTTGCCGAGACCCTTGTCCCAGGCGAAGACCCCGCCGTCGTGGATGCAAAAGCGGGCGATATCGTCGCGCTGATACTGGCGGAAGGCGAAGGTGCTTTTCTTTGTTGGTTGCACGGGTGCCGCCAGACTGCTATTTCCCTCGCTCGTCGGGATTGCGAGGCTGTGCGTGGCTGACGGATTGATCGGTGTCGGTGCTGGGCCGCGCTCGGGGGGGCGCGGTCCAGCCTTCCCGGCCAGGCGTTCCTCGAGTTTCGCCAACGCGGCGAGGTTCGCTTGATATTGCTCCGGATGGAGCATCGCCACGTCCGCCACTTCGGGAATAATGAAGTGCTCGGGCAACAATTCGAGCCGGGCTTTGCGGCTGCCGTCCTTGCTGGGCCGGGCAAGTTCCTCGTCATTGAAGGTCGCAAACTCCCACCACAAGCCCTGGGGATGCCGCACCCGGATCACCAGCTCGGTGCCGTGCAGGGTGACGTTCTCTTCGGTGCCGAGAATGTTCGGGCGGGTGAAGTTGCGCTCGATCTTGCGGGTGGTGGACTCCAACACGAAGGCTTCCCCGGGAGTGAACCCGGCAAACGCTTTCCGGCAGATGATGGTGTCCTCTTCGTCCAGGAAGCCAATGCGCTGCGTCTCGTTCATCGGGTAATACGGAGCGCGTTCGGCGGCATAGGCGCGGCAGGCCACTTCCACCGCTTCGATCAGCTCCGGCTGCACCCGCCAGAACTCCGTGCGCAACGCTTCGAGCAGCGCCATGCGGCTCGGCTTCTGGACCACCAGCGACATGGGGGTCTTCCCGTGAAGATCGTTGAGTTTCGCAATCAGCGGTTTGGGGATCTTCCCGCTGAAGGTCTGGAACGGAGTCAGATACCGGCGGATCGTGCCGTCCTGCAGCCAGAGGTTCCACTGCGGTTTGTCCGTGGTGCGGACGAGCCGCAGGTATTCATCCTTGGCGGCACGGAAGAGCGAGACCGTGGTCGGGCTGCATTGGTCCATGCTGTAGATGTGCCGGCCGCGGCGCATCACTCCGCGCAGACTGCGCGCCGTGGCGAGCGTGGTGGCAATGTCGCTGGCTGCTGCGGAGGGCGCAGTCAGATGCAGCGGCGTGTCGCCATCGTGAGCGCGGGCAAAGTAGAGCACCGCGGTTTCGAAATCGCGGACGTTGGAGAAGACGCCCGCCGGCAGCGTTAGCCAAAGCCAGACATGGCGCCGGAGCGCAGCGGCCGGGGCGTTGGCGAGTTCCTGCTGGTGGCGGTCGTTTTGTCCGCAGCCTTCGCCGGCGGTGGCAAGATCCGGATCGCCGAGCAGCCGCACCGCGGTCGAGTGATTGCAGATGAAGAACGCTTCCCCGCCCGGCGTCATGCGGTCCAGGGCGATCAGCATCGAGGCCAGGGTGGAGTCGATGTGTTCCTTCCCCGCCTTGAAGGTCGTACGGACCGCCGTCACTTCGCTCTCGGCCAGAGTCCGGAGCCGGTCGGTATACCACTTCATGGAGAAGGGCGGATTGAACCCGCCGAGATCGTATTGCCAGTTGAGGTCCTCGAGCAGGGGATACAGCCGGGTGAGATCCGCCGAGCAGGTGACCACGGGCACGTCGAGATCGGCCGGCTGACGGGCGCAGCGGCGGTCGATATCCACGCCGATGCCGGTGGCACTCGGATGCTTGTTCCCGGCCATGGCGCCGGCGATCAGCGCGCCGTCGCCCATCATCAGATCCACAAAGGTGCGGCGGGCGGCCGGCAGCGGCACGCACAGCGCCGTGGCAATGTCGCGCGGAGTGAAGAACTGTTGCCGTCCGAGTTCGTCGGCATTCGCCGCCGAGTCCAGCACGGTCTGGAGATCCACGCCATCCAGCCGCTGGCCTTGGGCGCGAGCTGCGGGTTCGGACTGCACTTCGTCTGCGGAGTTTTCGTGGGTCATGGGTTTGGAGAGGCAAAGGATGATCGTGCGGATGTTCGTTCCGGACTCCGCGAAGGTGCCCTCGGCGAGTTCGTAAGTGTCGGCTTCCAATTCTGCCTGCCACTGGCGGAACTCCCGGCGGATGCGCGTCTCGCCGAAGGTGAATCCGGGCGACATGATCGCGACCAGATCGCCGCCGGCCTTGAGCATGGAAAAGGCGTGGCGGACGTGCCGAATATCTTGATCGCCGGAGAAGGGCGGGTTCATCACCACGGCATCAAACTCTCCGCCGAGATCCTCGGCTGTCTTCTCGAGGAAATCGCCCGGCACCACGTAGTGTCCGGTCTGCTGCAGGACGCCAATGGCTTCCGGATCCAGTTCCACGACCACCAGTTCGCGGGCTTGTTCGGCGATCCGGTTCGCCAGCGCACCCACTCCGCCGCTCGGTTCCAGCACGCGTTTGCCGGCGACGCGGGCCATCTCCACGACCCGCCGGGCGAGACCGGTCGGGGTATAGAACGCTTGGAAAAGTTTCTGTGTGTCGATCGACTTGCCGGTTTCGAGCACCAGTCCGAGCTTTTCCCGTGGATCGTGGGTGAAGACGTGGGCCTGCTGGCCGCGATTCCAGACGCCGCCCGCATTGGCCAGCACCTTGTTGACTTCGCGGTAAAGCTTCGCGCTGAGCGGCGGCATCTTCACGGTTAGACCGCGAAAGGTGCAGGATTCAAGGACCGCCCGGACTTCGGGCGAGAGAGTGAGGTGAGCCATGGGAAAGTTACTTTTGAGCTGCGATGGCTTCGAGTTCCGCGGCTGCGGCCAGCCGCTCTTCGGCTTCCTGTCTCAGGCGAGCAAGCCGTTCCTCCGGAGCGGATGCCAGGACCGCAGCTTCAATCGCTTCCTGCAGGTTGGAGCTCGTGGAGATCCCTGCCTTGTGGATGTAAACGTTGAACTGCCCGTGTCCTTCGATGGAGACGGAACAGTAATCTTCCCCGGTGCGGCGTTGGAGTTCGGCGCGAAGTTCGCGCAGGGTTTGTTCGGCGTTTTGAATGTTCATGAGTTGCTTGGTTACCGGTTGATGTGAGTGGTTCACGGCACGCGCGCCGCCATTTCAGGCGGCGGCGGGCAGTCGGCCGTGCTTTGGTGTGATGAATGCGCCGCCCCTTCGGTCGGCCTACTTGCCTTTCAGAGATGGACGGTTGGGGCGCAGGCGATGCTTTCCTCGTTGCCGATGTCCCGCCAGTAGCAAGACCAGTGACACTTGACGACGGGCGATGAAGGTCCACCGCGTGAACCTTTACTGCACCGTCGGTCTTGGCAGGCGGATAGGATTTTCCCGATCAGCGACTACCTGCGCGGATCGTCAATCAGGCTGCTGGGTAGGCCCAAAACCGCTGGTCCCGGCCATCGTAGAAGACGACGGTGTCTTCGGGGAGATCGGCCTGGGCGTGCACGGAGAAGCTGATTTCGTCGAGCTTTGCCTGGGCAGACACCGCCGCCTCGAAGCTGAGCGTATCCTCGTCGCAGATCAGGGCGCGCTGGGCCATGGTCAGGTATTTCGGGCGGACGTTGTCGATCAACGTGGGTTCCGCGCCGGTGCGCTTCTTCCAGAGCGCACGATCCGGTGGAGTATAGACCGCCACGGCGCCTCGAAAGGCGGGCAAATGAAGGATCACCCCTTTGGGAAGCGTGATGAAACCTTCGGGGGAGGGCATAAAGTTAGGCATAGGGTAAAGTTAAGGTGTTTGTCAATCTTGGGCGTGGTTTCAACCGTCTAACGGGCGGGCGTCAGCGGTTCAAAACGCCCAGCGATGCTTGATCCAGTCGCCGGTGGCGCGCTCGGGGCTGAGTCGCTGGCGGGGATAGAGCGATCCGTGCCGTTTCATCACGATTCCCTCGTAGAATTCGACGCCCCGAAAGACGTGGCGATTGTCCTCCTGCAGCAGAGCGTAAGTCGCGGCCGCATTGGTAAAGCTGGGGATGCTATGCACCGCCCCTTGCACCCCGCCGAGCAGCGGGCAGAAGGTGCCCTGCAGCAGCCGGTTGCGTTCCTCGTAGGGCAGGGCGGAAGCCGGCAGGTCGAGCACGATCAACGCGCCTTTCCCGATTGCATGCCGGCGTTCCAGTCCTTCGCAGTCGAACCATTCATGCGGAGACTCCGCCAGTTCAGCCAAAGCCCGGGAGAATTCTCCGGCAATGGAAAGTAACTTTCCGTGCCGGTTCCACATCGTCCCGCTCGGCGCATGGACGAGGGTGCGCCAGCCGTTGATCTTCGGCTCGGCGTACCAGGTGCCCACCTTCGGGCTGGCCAGTTCGTGGCGACCGCCGTCGATCGGGCGGGCAGGATAGCAGAGCGGCAGCGTCGGGGGTGCAGTCATTGGATCGCGGGTAGGAAGCGGTCGGCGCCGCGGCAGAAGCTGATGGGGTCGTGATTCTGATCGAGACCGTCGGTGTGGCAGACGTGGCGTCGCCCGGCTTCGGCGTTCCGCTGGATCTCTTTCAGTCGCCCGGTCGGCCTTTTGAGTTGGCGTCCGTCCGTCCGAAAGACGCAGGTGGCGCACATTTTCGCGGGCTTCATTGGAGCGAACGAAGGAAAGCGCCGAGGGCGAACCAATCGCGGCGCAGATTTCGGAAGAACTTCACTTCTTGAGGCCGGTGACTTTCACCATTCCGACTGCGGGCAGGATCTCCTGCAGGCGGAGGTTTTCCTCGAGCGTGAAGAGGGCGTGTCGCCGGGCATGGAAGCCGGGCTTTGGCTGCACGATTTGTTTGCAGACCACGGCGGCGCTGACTTCGCCTTCCGCGTCCTCGGCAGCGGGCGCGGCTGGAGTGAGCAGACCGTGCTTTTCAAAGATGGGCAGAAGATCGTCGATCACCGCCTGCCGATTTTCCACCGGGATTTCCCCAAACTTCAGCGAGATCGAAAGGCCGGCCTCGAAGGCTTCATCGAACCGGGCCTGCGTTGCCGCCTCGTCTTCGCCGTCGCGTCCGATCACCGCCAGGATCGCTTCCTGCCCGGCGCCGAACTCCACTTGCGACGGATAGCGATTTTGCACGGAAACGAGCAGCTTGGTGTCCGGCTGGCTGCCGAAGACGTGGAGAGAACTCACGTCCGGCTGGGTCTGCCCGGCAGAGAGCCAGGCGGGGAACGCGAAGTGAAGAATCGAAAGCCGGGTGCTCTTGATCGACCCTTCCAGCGCATCGAACTGCGGCTTTTCCCGGGCGTATTGATCGGCCAGTTCGGCGAGTTCTTCATTCGCCGGAACCACGGGCCGATCCTCGGACTTCTTCGCCTTCGGTTTAGCCAACCCGAGGCTGCCGAGATTCAGCGGCCCGCGCTTCGCCGCGGGTGCGGCCGTCGTCGCCGGAGGCGGATTGGGAAGAGCGACGATGGCCGGTGCGGGTGGCGTCGGATCGGGGAGAGCTTGCAGGCGTTGTGCAGACATGATGTGGCGGGTTTGGGTTGAGCCGCGGCGAGTGCCGCGGCGGGTGAAAAGTCAGGTCCAGTTCTTTCGTGCTGGCACCACCCACGGAAAGGCTGCCGCCTTTCGCGGACGATCCCCGTGGATCGCCCGGCGCTTTCTGAGAAGTAGCTGCTTGAATCTACTAGAGAGACGGCGCGGCGTCGGCAGTTCGCACGAGTTGGAGGAATGCGCCCTCTCGGTCAACCCCGCTCAAACCGTGGGCGCTGGCGCTGGCGGCGATCGCGTCGGTGGTGTCAGCGGACCAGTCTGCGTCCGCCTCCAGGATCCGCAGCGTGGCGAGGGCAAAGCTTTCGAGTGCGTTCATGCGGCGAGGGAAAGCTGCACGTCGAGATGGCTCTCGAGATCGAGCAAGGCGGCGCGCACATTTCCGCCGCAGCCGCAGCCGATGGTGTTCGCGGTCGCTGCGTCCACGGGCCAGCGGGTCCGGAGCAAGCCCGCGATTTCGTCGGAAGTCGGGCCGAGGATCTTCCAGGTCTGCAGCCGAGTCTGGAACCGCTCCTGCAGCGCATCGATGGCGAGATTGCTGGTCCCGATGAACCCGCATTTCGCCGGGAGCAGGTCGAGATATTGCAAGAGCAGGTCCTGCGCGGCCGGCGGGATGCGGTCCATCTCATGCACCACCTTGATCTGCCAGTCGCCGAAGAGGCCGCCCATGCCGCTGCCGTGGATCCATTGCTTCACGACCTCGATGTTCACCTGCAACCCG
The DNA here is from genome assembly GCA_036388395.1 of Chthoniobacteraceae bacterium. Classification (GTDB taxonomy): domain Bacteria; phylum Verrucomicrobiota; class Verrucomicrobiia; order Chthoniobacterales; family Chthoniobacteraceae; genus DASVRY01. Next base: position 20,070 of record DASVRY010000509.1, on the reverse strand, counting down.
CTGATTTCCTCGATCGCCAGCCGATCATCCGAAAGCGCCAGCGCGGTGATCTGGGCGAGTTGCGTCTTCCCCGTGCCCGGCGGCCCATAGAAGACTGCCTTGTAGCTGGCGTTTCCGGGCGCCGCTTTCAGTCGGGCGACCTTCGCGGCGATCACGCGTCCGACGGTGCCGGCTGGTCCGATGAGATCTGCGAAGCGAGTCGGGCGAAATTCAGTGGGGAGCATGGCGAGAGATGGATGGAAGGATTTGCGGCACGCGTGCCGCGTTCTCCGCGACGGGCGAAAAAGGCATCGTGCGCCTGTTGAGCGAGCCGGAGTTCGGTCTCGGCGGTGAGGGCGGCAGCTTCGGCGTTCATGATTTTCACAGGCGATCGATCACCCCGTGCCCCCAGCTCCGCGCCGGGCGGGCAGGTGCAGCCGCGGGGAAAGGCACGATCTTGCGCGGCGCCGCGACCGCCGGCGTCGGCGCTGCGGTCGGCGTCGGAGCCGGCTGGCCAGCCGCACCGTAGATCGTCCAGGCGGCGCGCCAGTCGGTTAGCTCAGGCCGCGCATTGCACCAGACGATGAAGGCGTTCAGCGCGCAGCGCGCGGCGTTCACATCCGGCAGCTTGAAAAGCACCGTGCACGTCGCCAGCGGCAGCCGCGCCGCTTGTTGTGCGGCAGGCGTCAGCGGCGCGGCGTGCGCGGCAGATTGCGGCACGCGTGCCGCGTTTTTCTTCGTTGGCGCAAGAGCTGGTTCCGGCTTCGGAGTCGCCGCTTTCGCCGTGCGCTTGCGCTTTGGCTTGGGGATTTCGGCGGGCCTTTCCAGGGTGCCGGTGAGAGGGTCGAGACGGGCCATAAAACTAGAGGTTGCCGGCGATGCGGAAAGAGAACGGGCGATCGGCAAAGGAGCGGCCGACAATCACGTGATCGAAGAGCCGGATGCCGAGCAATTCGCTGGCCTCCTTTAACCGGGCGGTGAGCCGCCGGTCGGCGTCGCTCGGCTCGCCGTTTCCGCTGGGATGATTGTGCATCAGCACGAATCCGTAAGCCGCCGCGGCGATCAGCGGCCGGAAGATTTCCCGGGGTGAAGCGAGGCTCTCGTTCAGCGAACCGACCGAGATCAGATTCCAGCCCTGGCATTTCAGCCGGGTATTCTGGATCAGCACGGCAAGGTGTTCCTTGTCCGGATCAAAGAACGGATGCTGGGCAACTTCGCGGAACCAGTAGGCCGCGGAGGCGGTCGGATCGTCCACGACTTCGGCCGGGACGGGTTCGCCGACCCGCACGACCCGCAGATGCGTCGCCGGCCATTTCGGCGCGGGTTCCGGGACCGCCGGAGCGGTCGAAAAAAGGTTGAGTTGCATGGTCACAGGAGGGCGAGCAGCACGCCGAAGCAGAAGCCGAGCGTCGCGACGATCGCGAGCACTCGGAGCCATTCGATGAACCGGGCGGCGTTCATTCCCCGAGCCTTTCCGCCCGCTCTTCGAGCAGCTCCGCTTCCGTGGCAAACTCGGCGCCGCAGTGCCGGCAGACCGCCTTTTGTCCGCGTGGAGCCATGTAAAAACCGTGCGTGCAGATGCCCTTGCGGCGCAGTGCAGATTCGCGGTCGGCAGCCGCTTGCAAGCCGGCCATTTCAAGATCAGCGTCGTTCATTGGAGGTGCGTTGGTTTGCGGCACGCGTGCCGCGTTTTTGGGAGCAAACTTCGAGGCGGATTTCCGCGCCGAAGTTTGCCTCCGAAAAAAGAAAAGCGGGCACCGGGACAAGCCCCGTGCCCGCTTTCACGTGTCGGTTTCTCAGGCCGCGATTTTCACGGTGACGTCGATGCTCGCGACGTTGTCGGCGAGCGGACGCTTCAGGTAGAGCGAGCCCAGGACTTCCTGTTTTCCGGGTTCCACCTGCTCCTCGAACTGCACGGAATGTTTGCAGTCCTTTTTCTTGTTCATGGTAACGGTGACTTCTTTCATGGCGGATGTTGGGTGCGCCCGGCGGAATGCCGGGCGGCGGTCGGATGCGGTTTAGGCATGCGGCGCCCCGTGCCCCGGAAAAGTGCATTTCCGGGACACGGGGCGCCGCACCTGCTCATGGCTTCTCGATGAGGGTGCGGGCTGATGGGCGGGCTATTTCAAGAGTCCTCCTGGGTTCGGTTGCGGGTGAAATTCGCGGAGAATTCCGCGGACGTGAAAGGCGATCGGCTTGCGTCCGATCTTCCGGCAAATGCAGGCCAGATGCCGGGCGACGGCGGCGGCGCTCATGGCCGATTTCTGGCGATCCGCGCCACGTAGTCGCTGATTGCAAAATCCGGGACGGTGCCGGTGCGAACGCATTCGGCGTAGTATGCCTGGAGCGGCTCGCGGAAGCCGTAGGCATCGTGCAGATGCGCCAGTCCCAGCGGAAGATCCCGCAGCCAAAGCGTGGCGCGTTTCGGCGCGAGTGCCGCCGGCTGGTGGAGCAGGGTAAAAATCTGGCGGCCCCAGGCGCGTCCCAGGTGCGACGGCAACTCGCGGCCATAGAGCGTGAAAGCGCCGGGTGCGTAGCGATGAAGTTTCAGCATAAAAGTTACTTTTGCGGCACGCGTGCCGCGTTTTTTCTTCGTCCCGAATCGACGGGCGGAGACACGACTCCCCGCCCGCCTTTTTCGGCCCGATGTGCAGCAACTAGGCAGCCGCCAGCACTTCGGCGGGCACTTCGGACGCCGCTTTCCGCACCGCGCGGAGCTGGAGCACGGCTACGCTGTGCAAGGCGCGAAAACCTTTGATCACGGTTTGCAATTTCTCCGGATCCTGGCAGTCCGCGATCAGGTCGCGGAGCGTCCGGATATGGTCGCCGGTCAGGAAATCCAGCCCGATCGGGACAACGTTTGTTTCTTCGTCGGATCCTTCTCCGGCTCCAGCGCCTTCGCTTTCCGGTTTCAGGCTGTCCTTGATCGCTTTGAGCGCCTTGCCGGTTTTCTCCGTCGGCGTCCGGATCAGCATGGCGACCGCTTCGCGGACTCGCGCGCCGGTTTCGTCGTCGTGCTTTTCCAGAAAGTTCAGGATCGCCGAGACGGTCAGCACCCAATTCAGCGCGCAGGCGTCAAATTGCGCCTCGGAAATGGTCCCGTGCCCTTCGCCGACGAGCGAAAAGGCGTTGGCGACCTTGTAGGAAGCCGGTTCGATTTCCTCGCCGACGAGTTTCCGGACGTACCCTTTCAGCGTTTTGTGCTTTTCGGAGTCGCGGCTTTCGTCCAGCACGAAGACCATTTTCCCGAGCGCAAAATGCGCGGAGGATTGGCGGACGGCGGACGACTTGATTTGTGCCACAAGATCGTCGGAAGAGAGCGCGCGAAGCGCGTCGATGCCGATGATCGTTGGCAGGAGTGCAGCGGCGGAGAGTGCCGCCCCGATGGATTGGTTTTTCATGTTAGATATGCGGATTGGTTTGCAGTTAGATTGCGGGTGTTTTTCGGTTCGCGTTTTGCGCCGAATGCTCGGCGTTGCGGCACGCGTGCCGCGTTTTTCCGTCCGACTTGCCAGCCGTTCGGGGATACCGTCTCAAAGGTGTTACGGAGCCGCGTGAGTTATTCGCGCAGCGTCCAGCGTTGCGGCACGCGTGCCGCGTTTGTTCGTCCGGCTTGCCAGCCGTTCGGGATACCGTCTCAAAGGTGTAACGTTGGCGCGTCAGCCATTCGCGGAGCCTCTCCGAGCCTCTCCGAGCAATGCAGGCAGCAGAAAGCCGCGCCCCTTGCGAGGCGCGGCTTTTGTCAGCGTGTCCCGGTCTTATTGCGCCGAGCCGACCACGTCGCCGACCCTGACCGCCTCGCGCGCTGGCGCCTTGCAGCGCGTAGCGGCGCGCGCTTCCAGGATCGCGTCTGCCGCGTTGATCGTCTCGGAAGCCGTGGCGAGCAAGCGCCCGCCAGCAACGCGCTTGCGAAGCTGACTCACCGCCTGGCGCAATGCGCCGACATTCGCGACCCCGCCGCCCATATACTCCGCCGGCATGCACTCCAGCCCCGTGCCCCGCGCGATGCGGACCGCCGTTGCCAGCAAGCGCAAGTCACTTGCCAAGGCTGACCGCCACTTGCGCGAGCCGGAGAGCATCCAATAAACCCGGACGAAGTCACCCCAGCGCGAGGCGAGCCGCCGAAGATAGGCGCTTGGCCGAATCGCGGCTTGTTCCGCCGCGATGTCTTCCGCCGTCAGAAACTCACCCATGCAGGTGCGTTCGCTGGAGACCGTGTGGCAACGTTCATCCGGAGCGCCGAGCATCACCGCCAGCGCGCGCGTCAGCGCGTCATTGCTGACCACGTCGCACAACTCCCAGCCCTTCGCCCACATGGACGAGCGGCACGCCTTGCCAGCGAGCCGCAACGCGCGCCGCCATGCGACCCACGCGCGCCACGTCAGCCCGCACCCATCGCAGCCGACGGAGTAGAGCGCGCGGAGATCCGGCGGCACCTGGCCGCACCGCGCCGCCGCTCGCGCGAAGGCCGCATGATAGAGCGCGGCCAGCTCGTCCAGCGCCGCCGCGTCCAGCTCGCGCCCGCCGCTGGCGGACCAAAGCCGCGCCCAGCGCTTCGCGCCTTGTTCCGCCAACTCGGAGAGGCGCTCCGCTGCAATCACCGATTGCAAGGCCGCCGTGCCGCGTGCGCCTTGCGAGACTGTCAGACAATGCACCGGACGAGGCTGGAGCGGAGCCGTCCGCTTGGCCGCGCGCTTGGCTTTACGGTTCGCCTTTCGCTCCGCAGGTGTGACGCGCGCCGCCGCGTCCGCCTCCGCTTGCATGGCCTGCCATGCGTCCGCGTCACCCTCCGCGCGTTCGGCGCGGACGATGTAAGCGCGTGCCGCGTCGCTGATGCCATCCGCGCGCAGCGCCTCGCCCTTCTCCTTCCCCGCTTCGGTCGCCGCCGCGATGGACGCGCGGACCTCTGCCGGGCGGAGAGTGGCGCGCCGTGCGGTCTGCCGCCGTTTGGCCTTGTGGATAGGATCCGTGCCGCACCGGAGCGGGATAGCCGGTCCGGACGGGAGGAGTGTCCCACCATCCCGCCGAAAGGCGCTAATCCGCTCCCAGCGCGCCGCGCGCTCCCCTTGCCCCGCCGCGCGGAGCGCGCTGATATAGATATCTAGCCCCGTGCCCCGTGCCCCGTGCCCCGTAGTTAAAAGGAGAAGGCCTTTTGAGTTAGTGTCGTGGTTCATTGTGTTGGGTATTTAGCTTGCAGAGCGGTGGCGCCTAATTGCTCCACCATCATCCGCACCACTAAATTCGCACGTAAGCGCCCGATACAGTTAGAAACGCGCCGCGTTTTTTCGCGGAGCGTAAAGAAACGCGGCGCGCGTGCCGCGTTTTACTCTGGAAAGTGCCCCTTTTTTCCCCCTCCGGAGCCGGACCATAAATCACGTTTAGGTGCTTCACAGTGGGGGCAGGGTTTCGAACCTGCTACCTGCCCTATTTATAGCGGCCTTCGGGACCTGAACGGCCGCGCCTGTGTTGCGCCGGCCAGTTTGGTTACTTTAGCCGATCTCCGGTCGCGCCGTTGTATAGATTGCGCGCCAGGTTCCGAATATAGCCACGCGGGATGCGATTGCGGCCATCTCGGTCCAAGATCTCAATCAAAGTTCGGAGCGCATCCACCGACTCTTGGGGCATGGGGATTTCCCGCGGTGTGAACAGGTGCCTCGAGGCGTCGATCACCCGATGCAGCTCGGCTGACTTGAGGCCGAGGACGCTGCACAGCGCCTCGCTGCGTGCCTTCGTGAAGGACTTTGGATGCGGGTAGCCGTTCTTGTGATGCAGCCAGATCCAGACCGTGGACTGGCTGATCTTCGCCTTCCGCGACATTTCCCTGGCGAGCTCCCGCACCGACATGCCTTTCTCCATGCGCTTGGCATCCACCAACTTTTGAAACGGGGAATGGGGTTCCACGTAGTGGATCACCCGGCCGCACGGTGGGGTGGGACGACGTTCGTTCTTCTTACGCTGGACGAGAAGCTTAGGCATGGATGTTAACAGGTGTTACGTTTGTCGCCTGTTTTTCACTGATGGGCAAGCCGAAAGCTGATCCGGATGGAAGCATTCGGAGAAAGTGCCACCTCAGTGTCCGCTAGTGTCCAGGCTAGTGTCCGGACCTATCTCTCTCTTAATGAAGTACTTGTACCTGAAAGAGAGAGATGGACACTGCGCACACTGAATTTCGATCTACATCTGCAAGACGAGATCATCTGCCGTCCGGGAGCAGGCTCTTGGTTCTATAACGCTGGCTAGCGTTTCCAAGTGTCCCAGTGGACAAATGGCGTAAATGGCTGTGTGGGAGGATTTTCCACGGTCTAAAAAAGTGTCCATGGACACTAAAAATCGTGGCCAAACCCAGGTCTCAAAAAACAGATGTTACGTTTCTAGGTTCAGGCGCTTCGGTGGGCAAACGTAACATCTGAAACTTAAAGGCCGATTCGAGCCCGGTGCGGCGCAATCGGTTGCAAGCGTCCACTGGCGCGCATGCAAGCAGGGTCGAAAAGAATTCCGAAGCCCTCCATCATACAGGGGTTGGGGGAAGAGAGCGCTCCGCTCTGGATGTTACGTTTCGGGCGTGCCGTCCTCTGATCGCTTGGCTTCGAGCACGTTGAGGAGATCCTCTGCGAACGGACAGATGAACGGCCGTTCCTCTTCCGCCCGCGGATCCTCCGGTCCGCTGCTGTGCCTTTCCAAGTTGATCACCCAGCACGCGGTCTTGGTGCCGTTGAGACGGAGTCGATGCACCCCCTCGTTCTTCCGTGCGGGATACGGGAGCCAGTAGCGTTCCTTCTCCAGTTCGCGGCGCACGTCGCCTTCGCCTAGTGGTGCGGTTTCGCCGAGCTTCCGCTTGTACATCAGATAGCAGGCGAAGACGGGCTTAAAACCGATGTAGCAGACGCGGATGGCGCCGGCAGCGTTGGCGTTTGCCTTCTCCAAGGCGCCGTCTGCCTGGATCGTCACATAACGTTCCTCGAAGAGTCCCTTGGAAATCTCATTTCGCTGGCAGGCGGTGATGACGTCGCTCCAGAAGCGTGCGAGGAACGTCTCTTCCACCACGTCGGCTAGTCCCTTCTCACCGTGCCGGAGGAGGAATTGCTGGAAAGCGTTTAGTTTTTCCCAATTCAGCACCCCGAGTTGTTCGGCAACGGTGACAAAGCAGGAGAAGGCAACTCCGTAAACCAGCCGGACGCGATCGTTGTGGATGTGCTGCCGAACGGTCGGGCTCTCGTTCAATTCCAGAAGCTTCTCCATCGCCGCTTTCTTGAAAACCTCCCGGTTTTCCATGAGCCAACGCCCGATCATGTGCCAATGTTTGCACTCGTTCTGCACGCGGGGATAGCGGCCGGCGCCGTCGCCGATCCGCTGGTGAATCGAGACGTGGATCTGTGCGTAACGCGACCGGGTGGCTCCGTCTTTGGAGGAACTCTCACCCATCACGACGGGCGTCGTCTTTGCGACCGGGTTTCGCGTCTTTTTCGAGTGATCCGCGATGCCTTTGGCTCCGCCGCTGCGGTCGAACGCACCGCGGAGCGTCTCTTCCTTTTCCATCTCGATCGTGTCCTGGCGATACTCGTCGGTGAGCAGCGGCAGCGAGGAGTATTGGGTGAGCACGCGATTGAAGCCGACCGTCGTGGTGGACTTCGCGCCGAGTTTGATGCCGCCCAGCTCGCGGAAGCCCCAAAACCGCATCGCCCAGCGTCCGATGGTCGTCTTCCCGCTGCTCATCTTCCCGGTAAACCAGATGCCGGGATGTCCGCCCTGACGGCAAAGCTCCGGCCCGATGGAATACGCCATCATGAGGCCGATGATCGTCCACCCATCATAGTCGCCGATGGTGTTGAAGAGATCCTCCATCGCCTGCGAGAGGATGCCTCCGCAAAGCGCGGTCCGGAGTGCGGCCTGTGAGGCGGCCGGTGCGGCGGCGATGAGCGCATGGCAATCCGGAGGCGCGGTTTGGTTGAGCATCTTGTCCGCCAGATCCAGCGCCTCGCGGTGATCTTTCACGTTCTCCGCGAGCGCGGTCCGGATGGCTTTGATCCAGGCGCCGTTCGTCGCTTTCGCCGCGCGATCTTGTGAACTGAGGAGCAGCGGCGCGCCCTGGCAGAATGCTTCTCCCTGGCCTTCCGACTCGAGGAGCGCGGTGAACTGGTAGCCCATGCCTTCATACCAAAAAATCCCGGATTTGTCGGCGTGAATGACGGAACCGTTTGGCGGAAAGGCACAGTCGCCGAAGAACCAGATGCCGGACTCTTCATGCCAGCCATAGGTATCGAGCTCGTGAATGTCGCGCAGGTAGGAGTGATGATCCATGTCCTCCACGAGATCCTGCACGTCCTTCTCTCCGCCGCCGCCGCTGCCGCCGAACACCGCATCGCCGACTCCATAACCCCAGCGCCGGAAATCCCGACCGCTTTGGAGATCCGTCGGCGTTAATCGCCGAGGGATCTTTTCCGTGATGTAGCGGCCGCTGCGCCGGCGGGTGACGCGGACCAGGCGATCCACCAATCCATCCGCGGTGTGGAGCTTGTATTCACACGACAGGGTGAAAGTGGAGATGCGCTCGGGGACTCCTTTGATCCGCTCCCAGGTGGCTTCAACGCGCCCATAAAGTAGCTTCAGCTTGGAGCGCAGTTCGGACGGAGTTTCCGAGCTTTCGTTGCCGCCATTGATGCTGACGATCTTAGCGTGCGGACGGTTCGGTTCGCGCGCGGTTTTGAGCAATTCCTCCAACTCGCGAATGCGGCCGGCGAGTGAGTCCTTGAGAAGATTCAGCGCTTTGCGTTCGTCCTTATCCGGCTTCTTGCGGAGGGAATAGCAACCGATCACTTCTTCCATGGCCTCCGCCAGCTTCTTGTCCACGACATCTCCGGTCTCCGGATCGTAAGCACCGAAACGGCGGGCCATCTGCAGTTCGCGTTTTCCACCGATCGGCACGCGCGGCCGGTGAAACATCCGTTCCACTTTGCACTCGATGATCCGCCGGGCTTCGCTGGGCCAAAGTTCATTGGCTGGCGCATTGCTGGCCGCATCCATCGCCCGCCGGAAAATCTTCCGCGCGGCCTTGGTGCCGGCGACTAGTCCGCTGTCCGCGACGCACTTGGCGAGGATGCCGTCGAAGTCAGCTTTGCCTTCGATTCGCAATTCATCCGGCAGACTTCCAACCCGGACGATTCCGTTCACCCGCCCGAAGTAGCCGCGCAGCTCGCGCATGGTGTATTCGGCATACACCTGCGTGTCCCACTGGTTCCATGGATCCGGCTTGTAGCGGTCTGGAAACTGCGGATCGTTCTTCACTTCGTTGTCGAAGATGATGATCAGTTCGGTAACTCCGAGCCGGTCGAGGGCGGCCTCCAGTTTGCGCCGGAACGCTGGGTTGCGAATGAAACTGATGCCGGGGCAGGCGATGATCGGCACCTGGCATTGTGCGCCGGCAATGGCCTTGAATTCTCCTTCCGTCAGAATGCAGCGGCCGTCTGCCAGTTCCACGAGTTCATCCGTGCCGATCGGGATGAAGACCTCCGCGGCGCACGTGCTGGCATCGTCTTCGTCCTCGAAGGTCTGGATATCCTCCAACTCGGTGCGCGGTTTGCGGACGCCGCCTTTGTGAGGACGCAGGTAGTAGGGGATTCCCTCCGCATCAAAGTAGGGGATGATCGGCGGTTCGGTCTGCGCAAAGATCGGCTGGCCGTGTTCGTCTTTCTCCCCGGTGATCCCGTATCCATAAAACTGCCCAGTCGGGCTCGGACGGGTGCGGCCTTCCTCCTTGAAGATTCCCTCTGCGAGCAAAACGGAAATCGGATAATCTTCGGCCAGCCCTTCGACGATCGAGCGGTAGGCCATGTTGTTGGAGCGAATCCCGTGGACCTCAATCGTCTCCGGGGAGAAGCCGCGCTTGCTCATCAGCGAGGCGTGATCTTCCGCAGTCAGTGGGTAACGCTGCCAGAGGGCGTGCCAGACGTTTTTGGGTTCGGCATCGCTGGGCCGTCGCGGCCGAACCGGGGGAGGTTCGACTCTCGAGCTGCCGCCGCTGGTCTTGGGTGCGGGCGTCTCGAAGAGCTGCGGCACGCGTTCAGGCACCGCCATCCGCAGATACTCCGTCGCCGCTTCCTTTGCCGATAGTCCCCGCCGGAGGACGAGGTATCCGATCTCGCTGTTCCCTCCGTCCGGCTCATTGGCCACGCAATCGGGAGCGTGGCACTTGAAGAAGTCCCGGTCGCCCTTCTTAAACAGGCCCCACTTTCCACCCTTCGCGCCGCAGAAAGGGCAGGGTGCCTTCTTCTCGCGGAACTCACCGTCCCCGAGTTTCGAGAGAAGATCGGGCAACGGCAACCGTTGCCGCGCGTCACTCCAGATCTGCGGGTCGTGCATTACGCCGCTGCGCTCGTGGGACGATTCGGTTTCCGGAGAGCCGCCGCGACCTGGTCGGCCTGAGCTTCGGAGTAGAGTTTAATCGGCCCAACCATGGTCACGGGTTGGATCTTGAGCCGCTGGACCGTGCGATAGACGGAGATGTAATGGCAGGAGCCGCGAACGGCCGCGATGCGGATCGCGATCTCGTTGTGGGTTAGAAGCTTGGCGATCTCTACGGGCATTTGTCGGTTCTGGCGGGGAGTTGAATGGAGTAATGGCAGGTCTGGCAGGACCAGACATCGGTGATTTGACCACGAAGGAATCCGCGGTCCTGGTGATGCATCTCGCCATGACCGCTCGGGCACTGCGGGTGCGGGGTTGGGAAGACAGATGGGGCAAGCCTCGTTCGTATCGTTCACACCGACTCGGTAGCAGCGGAACTGTGTACCGGCGGTGATGATCCCAACCCGAAGACGGAATGGATTGTCAACGGACCCGCTAGGGACGGGAGGCAGCTGCAACTCGATGCCGCATTCCGTTCGCCGTCCGGAGAGATCGGAGAGATCGGAGAGATCGGAGAGATCGGAGAGATGAGTGAGAGTGATGACCATTTGGGGAGTCGAAATGATAAACCGCTTTACCAAAGCGGAGCCAGCGAAAAGCGTTTTTCATTGAAAAACACCCACGTCGCCGGCATGCATGCTCCGGTGAACGCAAATTCGCTCAAGGTGTTTCTCTGCGGAGCTTGGGACGGGGTCAGCCTGTGGGCACAGTGGGAAGATGTTGCGCCCGAGCTTGGTTATCTACTGCAGGTGCGCTTGCGTCCGGTCGGCGGGACATGGGAAGAGTGGAAGCCGATTGGCGGTCTCAAGCCGCTCCGGGAAAACTGGCTGGTCGTGCCGGTCTGGCGCCAAGGTTGGGAGGCGCAAGCGCAGGTTGCGGTCGCGGACCCTGAACCGGCCTATGTGCTCGCTTCAGAAGTTACTTTTCAACGGTCGCATTGCCTCTTTGAGATTTCCACCGAGGAGCGCCGGATTCACTTTTCGCGCGGGACGGAAATCTCGACGCAGGTCGACGGCGCCGGCTGCACCTATACGCTTTTCCAAGAGATCGAGCTGCAGCCAGGTGAAAACGCCGAGTGCGTTGCCAAAGCGGGTGCGCTTCCAGTTGGCATCATACCAGTCCAGGTAACTGCAGTTCACAGTCCGTCCTTGAGATGAGGCCGCAAGAAGAACGGAGAGCCTTTTTCCAGTTCAGCATACCAGAAGTGGCTAAACCCTTCCATTTCGCTAAACGGAAGCAGCTTTCCTTCTCCCCTCCCGCAGAGAAGCAAGAGGATAATCGCTTTCAGGATTGTTCTCGATGACCAGCGCGAGCGAGTCGTCAGGTGAGCTGTAAACGTGCTCCCCTGGGGTGTCGGCGTCCTTCAACGTTGTTGCGAGATCACCGTCGTCCTCCGCAAAATGCGTTGCGATTACCCGCTTCATTTACCAGTCCGGCGCTTTACCTTGGGCTGGCTTGGCTCCTTTGCCTTTCCGGCCGACCTGGAAAAGGTGCGGAGCTTCGGCACCCGGCATCTCCCGTTGGAAGATGATGGTCTTCCCGTCCGGTGAAAAGACGGGTGCACTGTTGTGACCTTCACCGGGAGAACTTAACGGGCGCCGATCTTTCCGTCGCTCGTGAAAAGATATACGGTGCCATGGCTCTTGCCCTTGACCTTCAAGGTAGCGGATGGCGACGGCGGCCTCCCAAGACACCGCGAACGCGTTGGCACCAGCGATGAGAATGCTCGTCAAGAGCAGTAGGTGGAACTTCGATGGGGTTCATTCTGCCGGTGGTGACGACTCTTCTCCTTCCACCACGAGCTCACCCTGGCGATAGCGCCGCTCACGGGACTCACCGCTCTTGCTCCATTGCTTCAGGACTCCATCAAGCTCGCCCTTCGTATAGGTGGCTTCAGCCTTTGGCTTTCCGTTTGCGTAGAAATCCCGGATGACGCCATGGTAAGCGTGCTCCTGCAACGCGGCATTCCGGTAGGGCTGTCCGTCGGGATAAGTGGAGCGGTATTCCCAGCTCCCCGTGCCAAGGTGCTTTAGTTCCTCGCGCAGCTCGTCTGCCTTGGTCCCCCGCGTGAAAGTGTCGACCGGCACTTTGCCCGAGAGGAGTTGTGCCTTCTTTACGCCCCAGAAGGCGACGCGGGCAATTTCCTTCCTATCGCGGTAGAACACGCGAAGGTCGATGTCGTTCATGGGCATATCGCTCCAGGTAAGGCCATCCTGCTGCGGTCTCACCTCTGACGTGTTCGGTGCCTGCGCAGTGACCTGCAGAATGTGCGACTGGCCGGCTTTCTCGGAAACGAGGAAGGCGAAGTGGTCGTAGTAGTGGGCAACTTCGTCCGCCGGTGCGTCCTTGTCGAAAAGCTGACGTTCTTGTGCGGAGAGAACAATATCCGCGGGACCATATGCTTTCTCGACCCCGGCGAGCGGCGGATCGGTTTCGCACGGCGGAATGCTGATGCGCATCTCGACGAACATGCCACTCGGGAAACTCTTCGAACTGCGCACCGCCAGCAGCAGGTCGTCGATGCGACCTGCTGCATACTTGGGGCGGAAGAAGCGTGAATCGAGCAGCGCCTTACCGCCGCGCGACTTGAAGTAGGCCGCTTGCTGCGCCGCTGGCGCCGCCTTCAGACCCAAGCCCTTCTCAATCGCTTCGGCGTCCCACTCCTTCGCTTCTTTCTTCTCCTTCTTTTCTTTACGTGGAGGCGGCAGGAAATTGATCACTCCGGTGAGAATCGCCGGCTCTGTCATAGCCCGCTGCTCCTTGAACCAGAGAACATAAGTCTCCCCGGCTTTCAAGCTGGCGGCAGAGAGGGTCTGGAGGCGAGCGGGGTTCTCGATAGTCGCCGGCAACCCTGCATAGAGACGATCGGCATTAAGCCAGTTCGTGAAGCCGGTCATTGAGCCGGACGCTGGCAGGATAAACCACTGTGCCCACTCGGCAGGGACGGAAAATGCCCAGACCATGTCTCGCGGCGATTCTTTCGGTGCGACGAAGCGCACGCACCCGAAGCGATGCTCTCCCACAACGATTGGGTTCTCATTGATCGGCACCGAGAAAGCTTCGGCCTTGCCGGCAGTGGTGCCCACCGGGAGCAGCGGGAATTCAGCCACGCGCCTCTGCGCTTCGACGATGAACGTGCGATACGGTTCCAGGATGTCCTTTTCTCGTGCGGTATCCTCTTGCGCCACAGCCAGTCCCGCACAGGCGCAAGCAAGCACAAACAGGCGCGAATACGGGACGGACGGGGGCAGGCCACTCATGTCATTAGGGTAGCTTTAGCGACGATGTGGAGGCAATCTCCAACTTCTCCGGCCGGTTCTAACTCGCGTCTGTTTAACAGAGGAAGCTTCGAACTTAGCCGGTAACGCTCCGCAAAAGCCGACAACTCGTCGCTCAGACCAGGGCTCCAAGCCGTGGCGGAAATCCAGGAAGTCGACATGACCTCCCAAAGCTGGAGTTTCAAGATGGAGCCAGGGGTTCGCGGCGGCCTCGGCGAATGGGAAGGACTCCACAGTGAGAAAGGGGCCATCAAGCGCGTTCAGGAGCAAGGTCGCGACCGTTATTCTGTGGAGAAACTGGCGCGAACTCGACTGCGTCCGGTAGTCGACCGCATCCCGAAAGCCGTGCAGCCGCGATGTGTAACGGTCGTCTAACTCTCGAAAGCTCCGGATCCTTCGGGCTTCGCCTGTTGCCCGCAGTGACGAAGGCGTATTCCGGTCCGCCCTTGTTGTTGTTGTACCATGCGCGCTGATCTGGAAGCTTCCAGGCCTGCCAGTCTGCTTGCAGCGGGGTGAGAAACGCTGTCACGTCTCGGTCAGTCAATGCGGCGCCACAGCCAAGAGAAGAAGAGCCAAGGCACCGAGTAGTGCTATGACTGTGGCGATAATCGGAATGCAAACTTTAGCGACGAAAATTATGGACGCGCGTGGAAGTCGCCGAACGCCCAAAAGGTGAGCCACGGCGGAGCGTGGCGCGACCGCTGCGAGGGCGAAGGTGGCAGGAAGCAGCGGGCGTGACTGCGGAGCGTGTTCGGTGCAGCGGATGGTTCGTTGGGGTAGTCATTGAATCGGGATTCCCAGCTGACTGAACCAAGTGTGGCGGTCGAAATAACCGCGCTGAAAAGCAATGCGCCCGTCGGTGATGCGAAAAAAGCACCCGTGCAAAGTAAAGGCGCGTCCGGTCGGCGAGATGTCGCCCAGCGGACCCGTGAAGGTGCCGCCCTGCGCCATTCGATGATGACCTACTCGCCGTCTTAAAAAAGGTTCTGCGTGTGGGTGAAGTTGTCTGGGAAGGCGTGAAGAAGCGATGAAGCTCTCGAGCAAAGCAGGGCGGCCACGCACCGGCTCCCCAAGCGCGACCTGGTGACTCTCGGCGTCGTCGTGATAAAGCGCTGCCAGCGCGTAAGGATCGCGCGCGTTGTAGGCCGCCACCCAATCGGAAAGAACTTCTTTGGGACGCTTCATTCTACGGGAGACGTGCGCGAGTCGCCGAACTACCCCAAGCTCAGCGACAGGCGGAGCGGGCGCGGCACCTGCCGGTGGGCGGAAAGGCGGCGGTGGTCTGCCGCAGGTGCCGTGACCGCGGAGCCTGTTCGCTGCAGCGCATGGTTCGGCGTTGCGAATTCACGAAGTAAGTGCAACACGCGCGGCATGGTGGGTGGAGGAAGAAAGTCACGAAGGGTGGCGAACTCTGGCAGGAGGATGGCGATGAAGGATCGACAACTCAACGCGGAAGAACGCAGTGCGCTGGCGGCCCTGCGGACGGTGGGACTGAGTCTGGCGGAGTTCGCCGGGCAACTGGGGCGGCACCGGAGCACGATCTGGCGGGAACTGCGGCGCAACAGTGCGCCCTACGATGGCGGCTACCGATCGAGACGAGCGCATCAGCGCGCCCACGCGCGGCGCTATCGCTCGAGGCGCAACAGCCAGTTTACGAGCGCGCAGTGGGCACGAGTGGAGGCGTTGCTGCGGGAGGAGTGGAGCCCCGAACAGGTGGCCGGCTATTTGCGGCGACAACGCGAGTTGGTGATCAGCCACGAGACGATCTACCGCCACGTCTGGGCGGATTGGAAACAGGGTGGAACCCTGCACGCGCACCTGCGCGGGGCCCGCAAGAACTGCTGCAAACGCTATGGGCGCTACGACAGCCGGGGCCGACTGGCTGGAAAAAGGATGATTGGCGAGCGCCCGGCCGTCGTGGAAGCGGCGCCGGCAGTTGGGTCATTGGGAGATCGACACGATGACGGGCCAGAGCCTGGGTGAAAGCAGCGACTGCATCGTCACCTTGGTCGAACGCAAAAGCGGCTACCTGGCGATCGGAAAACTAGCCGCGCGGACCGTCCTGCAAACCAACCGGGCCATCCTCGCCCTCATGCGGCGCCACCGCGGTCGAGTGCGGACGATCACCGCCGACAACGGCAGCGAGTTCCACGGCTACGCGGCCGTGGAAGCGGCGACCGGAGTGCGCTTCTACTTCGCCACCCCGCATCATAGCTGGGAACGAGGGACCAATGAGAACACCAACGGACTGATACGGCAGTATCTCCCCAAGGGACAAAGCATGACCTCCCTAACCCAATCCCAATGTGATGCCATCGCCCACCACCTCAACAACCGCCCCCGCAAAAGACATGGATACAAAACACCGAAGCAATGCTTCCTTCATTAACACCCAATGTTGCACTTCAAAGTTGAGTCTAGGCGTCATTTGGATTGCGTTCTAGGTGTAGCGGACGTGGAGACGCGACCGCTGTTGTCGTAGTTAATAACGTAAGATTCGGGTGGAGGAACAACAGCCCAATCGGTGTCAGTAAAGAGCCAATACTCGACAAGGTTGAAGCTATCAGGGGGGATGTAGGAAACGTATGGCTTGCCGAGTCGGGTATGAACCTCCTGCGTGGTCAGTCCCGGGTGAATCGTCCGCCACTGTCGAATGAAGTCGTTGGATGCGCCGGGGCGCGCAGTTGCGCAGCCAGCGAGTGCGATGACTGCGATGCAGCTAATAAGCCCGGATTTCACCGGACGCGTGCAATGTCGCCGAACGACCCCAAGCTCAGCGACTGCGGAGGGTGGCGCGCTGGCTGCGGGCGAGGTGGTCGGGGGCGGGTTGGGCGCAGGCGGCGGGATGGTCCGCAGCAGCCAGCGTGACGCCCGGAGCAGTTCGCTGCAGCGCGAGGCTGTGTAATAAGTTACCCTAAAGGTTCACGGTCGGAGAGTTAAGGGCGGGGTGGGCAGGGGAAAGGTCCGGGAAAGAAGATTTGGCAAGGGGCGCACAGTTCGCACTTGACGCAATTCAAGGGCTCCCGGACGGGGCTTTTGAAGCCGCCAGATGGCCTGAACAGGCCTTCTAACTGACCGCTTTGATCAGTGCTGGTACGCCGACCAGGTTGCAGACGCGCTTGAGGTTATAAGCCAGCACCGTGAGGTGAATCTCCGTGGCTACTTTGCGGAACCCACGGCAAAGGAAGTAATCATAACCCAGGCTGCGTTTGATCGTGCCAAAGACATGTTCGATGATGGCTTTGCGCCGTCGCATGATCTGTGGGTTCTTCCGGACTCGCTCGGCCATCGCTTCCTGCACTTCTTCAAAGGCCAGGCGCGTGATCGTTCGGTTCTGCTGGTTGCGCGTGCACTTGGCCTTGAGGGGACACGCTTTGCAGTCGCTCGCCCGGTAATAATGAATCGGGCGACCCAGCTCGTGGGTGCTAAAGCGGTAGGTGAGCTGCTTGCCGGCCGGGCAATGATAACAGTTCTGCGCCGCATCGTAGGTGAAGCTTTCCTTGCCATATAAACCGCGCGCGGTGTTGGCGCTGGTCAAAGGCTTGGCCACATAGGCAGTCACGCCGATGCTGTCGCAGGCCAGCACTTCCTTGCCATTGTAATAACCTTTGTCAGCGACCACGTGCAGCTCCCTTTGATCCAACGCTTCCTGCGCTTTGATCGCCATCGTGCCGAGCGCGTTGAGGTCGCTGGTGGTGTTGGTAATCTCTGTGTCGAGCACGAGGCTGTGCTTCGCATCCACTGCCGCCTGCACGTTGTAACTGACCGTGGAACCCTGGCCCATGCTCATCGCGCGGCTGTCGGGATCGGTCAGTGAGACCTGGGTGGCGCCGCTTTCCTCCAGCTGCACGCGGAGCTCCTGATACTCCACCTTGCGCTCCTGAAGCTGCGTGATCTTCGCCTTCAGGTCTTCGATCGTAAGCGGTTCGTTGGCGGGCTCGGCGGCATCGCCTTGATCCAGCTCCGCAAGGTAACTGGCTAGCTTGCGATCAATAGTGCGGCCAAGCTCAAGGAGTTGCTGGAGGATAGTTACGCCGCTTGCTGTTTTGCGCCTTGATCTTGGTGCTATCGACCGCGACCAGCTCGCCGCCAAAGAGTTCCAGCTTCCGACAGAGCAAGGTGAACTCGCGGCCGACCGCCTTGATGCCCTGGCGGTTGTCCTTCCTAAAGTCAGCGATGGTCTTGAAGTCGGGCCGCAGCTTCCGCACGAGCCAGATTAGTTCCAGGTTGCGCACGCATTCGCGTTCCAACTGCCGGCTGGAGCGGAGCCGGTTCAGATAGCCATACAGATAGAGCCGGAGTAAGTCGCCGGGGTGATAGGGTGGTCGTCCGGTGTCATTGAGTTGCGCGTGCTTGAAGCCCAGCTTCACAAGATCCAGCTGCTCCACAAAGGCATCGATGAAGCGCACCGGTTCTCCGGCGTGAGATAATCGTCAAAGGCTTCGGGAAAGAGCAACGCTTCGCCCCGATCCGTGCCAGTCACATAGTCCATACTGGCGCCAAACCTTGCCAAAACCCGACCCGTTCTGCTATCAAAACCACGATGCGGCACACCGAAATCTTTTCACACAGTCTGGCGCTGCAGCGAACTGCTCCGCGCGTCACGCTGGCTGCTGCGGACCACCCAGCCGCCTGCGCCCATCTTGCCCCCGCAGCCAGCGCGCCGCGCTCCGCAGTCGCTGAGCTTGGGGTCGTTAGGCAGAAAATATGAAAATCCCCATTGCCATACTTACGCTGTCGCTTTTGCTTACTGCCGTAGCCATTGCGCAGCCAGCCAAGGAGTCGGATGCCCACGAAAAGAAGCTTGAGGCGGCGATTGCACTGTTTCAGGTGAAGGATTACTCAAAAGCAGAAGAGGCATTTAGGGCGCTTCGCGCCGAGGAACTTCCAATTTCCGCTTGGGGGATGGTTTGCAACAATCTCGGCACCTTAAAGGTGCAAAAGAAATATCGAGAAGCCATTGAGGTCTTTAACTCCGTGCTCGATTCAGACGTGAATGACCGAGACCCCGGTGGCCACTTAATGGAAAGCTTCAGAAATTATAAGCACAAAGCCGCTATCCAGATCGCTTTGCCATGAAGCACAAGGTGACTTTGAGAAGGCCCTAGCTTTCATTGACCTCGCACAGAAGAAATATGTATTCCAAGCCGACTGCGGAAACTGTGCGTCCGACGCAGATGCGGCACTTGCGCGACATCGGACTAGATTGGAAGGAAGGAAAAAATCAGCCTAACAAAGCGCCAGATTGTGTAATAAGTCGGAGGACATTGAAAAATAGCCCGAAAACAACCATCAAAACACCTTAAAGGAAAATCAAAACGATTTATACGCCATCCTAGAGCGTCGCCAATTTTGCCTCACGACTTATTACACAGTCTGGCGTTCCAGGGAACAGGCTCCGCGGTCACGGCGCCTGCGGCAGACCACCGCCGCCTTTCCACCCACCGGCAGGTGCCGCGCCCGCTCCGGCAGTAGCTCATCTTCGGGTCGTTAGACCACATGAGCGCGCCATGAGCAAACGAGGGCTGATAATCATCGCATATGTCACGCTGTTCGGATTGTCGTTACCAGTTCCTCTCCTCCATCACTACCACACCGACAATGTCATCGAGACAATGAGACCCGTTATCAAGCTTTCTAACGGTCGCTGGGCACCGATGTTGATGCCGGTTCACGTCCTCTTAGTCCGGCACCTCGGTCAGCTCTCGTGGGGTATCCCGTGCGCTCTCATCATGTTGTTCGCGCTTTCCCTCTCTCGCGAGCTCTACGCCCTCTATGAAACAGTTTGTGCAGTGGCAATTTTGCCAGTGTGCCTTTACTACATTCTACGCGTTTTACACGGCCTTCATTCTCGGAATGCAGTGGCGGGGGTGGACCCAACAAGCGGCTGGGGGGCCACTTTGAAATGCAACCAAGCCTAACATCGGCGATCCAGCGAATCGGCTCCGGTCACACGTTGGCTGCGGCAGGGCCGCAGACCCACCGGCAGCCGCCGCGCCAGCTTCACCGATCGCTGATCTTCGTCTCCGTGCGTCACGAGCCATGCTTCCTTACCTCCGCCTTTCCACTGACCGCGCATGTCTCGCGCGGCACTCCGCAGTCGCTAATCTTCTTTCGTTAGATACTCTCTTGAAGAGCAAGGGGTAAGTTAGGAGTTAGCGATGGGGCCGGCATGGAAGAGTTGAGGATTGAAGTCTTGGTGGTGATGGAGCATGCCCCAGATGGCATGGAGGAGGCGGCGCATGATGGCGACGATGGCCACTTTCTTCTTTTTGCCGCGGGCGAGGAGGGCTTCGTAGGCGGCGCGGATCTGGGGGCTGCGCTGGATGGCGACCAAAGCGGGCATGAAGAGGGCGAGGCGCAGGTGGCGGTTGCCGGTGCGGCTGATGTGGCGCGGGGCGTCGGTGGCGCC
>DASVRY010000508.1:0-2038 GCA_036388395.1 Chthoniobacteraceae bacterium | reverse complement strand
AAGTGTGGCTTGGAAGGTATTTATTGGATAAAGGTGACAAGCACGCCAGTTTGCCAGCACATCATTCGCCCAGAGTTGGTCCTGTTCCGTAAATCTTTTGGGAAACGCGAGTATGTCGCCAGCTCGATTTATTTCTCCCTTGGAAAAGTCCGGCTTAACAAATGCCATATAGCAAGTTTCCAAATGGGCGGTATTGCTGCAAGAAGCAATAGGAACTGCACGAAAGTACCGTCGCCCCCTACTGTGGGTAATTTTTCTCGCTACATCTGGAGCGATCTGTCTAATAATTAGACCGCGCCTTGAACACGCGGAATGAAGCAGCCCGCACCACCGGGAAGCGGCGAACCGGCCAAAAGGGCGAGAGTCACCATGGCAATCAAACGGCGCTGGCGCTGCCAGACGCACTCCTCGTCCGCTACTTCGGCGCTGCGGAGATCGACCACATCTGAAGTCACACCGCTCGAAGACGGCCGCGTCCGCGTGGACCTTCGAGTCGCCGGATCCGAGCGCACCGAACACTCGCGCGATTCGGCGGCGAGTTCGTTCCCGACTGCGAGTGACGGCTTGACCCTCTCCCAGATCAGCGCAAGGTGCGCCCTCGTGAACGAGGACGTCGCTGAAGCTGCAGCAGCTTGGCTTCCCCCTTGGGGTTGCCAGCGCCTCCGGCTGCCGGCCTCGAAGACCTGCGGGGGCAGGGGATCCGCGTCGCGGAATTCATCGATGAGGCGAGCTCGCGCTTCTTCTTCCGCGCCGCACGCTCGGGTTCCAGGAGCGGATGACGAATACGATCATGATGCACCTGCGGAAGCGCTATGCGAAGATCATCAGTGTGCCGCTCGCGATCAAGGATTACGCGCGCTGGCAGCAAGCGCAGCAACAGCCGGACAGGCCCGAGCTGCGGTTCCGCTTCGCCACGGTGCCACCTGAGCTATCGTGAAGCGCAAACCACAACCGAAAGCCCGTCCGCGCGGAGAGCGAAAGGCCGAGGCCGACAAGCTACAGCGGAAGTGGGGTAGCGTCCGTGACGCGTCTCCCGATGACGTGCGCCGGGCCGGAGCCCGTTCAGCGCGCGGGTTGCAGGGCTGAACGGGGAATAGCGGGTGCCAGCCAGCATCGGCCTTGCTCGCGTGCGGAAAAGTTTCTGCACGATAGAATTCGCGCCATGCTCCGGGAGCGCCTCTTTCTCGTGCACGCGGTGCTCTACCTCGCACGAGCGCCGAAAAGTCGATCACGCGCTTATCGTCTACTGCGAGGGAAAAAGCGAGCGACGGGAGAACCCAGACTTCGCCCTCGACAGCCACACCGCGCGAGGAGGGGTCGCCAAACGCGCGTGGAAGCAATCTTAGGAGGAAGGAGCCCGCCTTGAGAACCGCGCAGATCTCGACGTCCTCACGCTGCCGCTGCTCGAGACGTCCGGCGGGATCTGCAGATGGAGGTGGAACTGTGATCTCGCTCGTCTTGCCTGCTCCGTTACGCCTCTGAAAATAGAAAATCCTCTTCACGCTCGCTCTCCGGCGTGACGGAAAGCTGGATATCCCGACGTAATCCCCTTGAAATGAGGCGCAGGGTCATGGGTATGGAGGTCCCTACGTAGTTATGACCAACCGCAGGCCGCAGTTCAAAGCACACACGGTCGGGATCCCCGGGCGATAGGCGGACAGTATTCAATGCCTTATGCATCACTTCGCCCCCCGGCATCCTGATAGTTGCGTAGGACTGAATCACCCCTTCGTAAGCAGCCCATCCACTAGTCGGATAATCACTTGGCGTAATCAGCCGAACCTGAATTTCCACGTCCGTCTCCGTCGTTGATTCGACAAGGTGAAAGTCAGCGTCGAGTGGAACGCCCCAGTAATAGGAATCATTATGGTCGCGAAGGAATCGACAACGAACGGCGAGCGTGAGGGAATCGGTGAGGGTCCAATCGATGGCTCTGCCATTCAGCAGGAGGATTACTTCGTCGAAAGGATCGCGGCTAGATACATCAGGGTTCGCCAAGTAGTACGCAGCTCTTTCCCTCAGGCGTGCCTTCAAGGAT
>DASVRY010000507.1:0-2660 GCA_036388395.1 Chthoniobacteraceae bacterium | reverse complement strand
AGACCTTGCGCGTTCTCCGAAAGGACGCGGCCCGCGGCGATGTTACCATCTGCCAGGGTGAGCACGACCGTCTGGAATCCTTCAGCGATGTGCTTGTTTGGAAAGACGATGCTCTCCAGGAGGTAGAGGCGATCTTTCTTTGCGCCAATCTTTGTCAGATCGGGGCCGACGACGCTGTCGCCGATCTCTGCTTTGTGGCAGCGGAGGCATTGCACCTCGGCCTTCTCGCGGAAGATCTTGCGGCCACGCTCCACATCGCCGCCAGCCAGTGAGATCTTGTATTCATTAATTGGGTCGCCGGTCTTGCGAGCGTCGCGAAATTTCCCCACGCGATCCTTCAGCTCAGGCGTGTCCGACTTCTTCGCCGCCTCGTAGATATCGAGCTGGATCTCCGCGGGAGCGGAACCCGCGACCAACTTGTCCATCAATTCGGTGAGCAGCGCGTTGGCTTCCGGGCGCTTGATCTGGGTCAATGCAAGCAGCGCGCCTTGTTTTTCGGTGGGCGAGCCGCCGTGGATGATTTCGCCGATGACTTTCACCGCCGCGCCCGGATCCTGAGTGGCGAGAACCTGCAAGCCTTCGGTGCGGAGTTTTTGGTCCTGACCTTTCACCGCTGCTTTGGCGGCCTCTGCGAGACGTGGGTCTTTCAGGTCGGCGAGCGCCTTGAGCGCAGCGACACGGGCGATGCCCGGTGCCTGCCCATTCGAGGCAAGTTGGAAGAGCGGCTCGCCAGCAGTCTTGATCGACAACTTCGCAGCGAGTTTCGCAGCCATCTCCTGGATGGTGCCCGGTGAATCCTTCAGCAGCCCCGGCAGCGTAGCTGTGGCGGCGCCGATCGCATCGTCCGCGGGCCGGGTGGGCAGGGGACGCCAGAGGTTCAGAATCCGGTCACGCGCTTCCGGATTTCCCCAATTCGCAAGTGCCTCCAGCGCGTCGCGGCGCACCGGCTCGAGCATCGATGAGTCGCCGGCCACGGCGGCAAGCGCGCGTGCGTTGTCGCTTTTCCCGAGCCGATAGTTGGCGTTCACCGCGCGGAAGAGCGTGTGCGGGTTGCGCACCTCTTTCTTCGTCGCGAGCGCAGCCAGCGCCGGCATGGCGTCGCTGATCGGCACATCGTGAATGGCGCGCGCGGCTTCGAGCACGACATCTTCGTTGCTGTCGTTGAGGAAGGTCTTCACTTCTGCACTCTGCTGGCGGCGCAGGGCGACGATTGCCCCAAACTTCACCGCGGCCGAACCGTCGGAAGCTTTCGCTGCCAGCTGCTGGGCGGTGGCGCATCCGGTGAGTCCCATCACGCCACCGTGGCGGAGAATGGGATCCTGATCATTGTTCTCCGCGAGCATCGTGAAGAGCGCGTCGACCGCCTTCTTTTCCCCGAGCTTGCCAAGACTAAGCGCCGCGAAAAAGCGCACGCGTGAGTTCTGATCCTTGAGCAGCTCGATCAGCTTGTCAGCAGCCTGGCCGATGCGACGGTCGCCCAGGACTTTGGCCGCTTGCGCACGGACCTCGGCATCGCCGTCAGCGAGAAGCGGAAGCAGGGGACTCATCGCATTGGCGTTCTTCTGCGCGAGCTGACCGAGACCCCAGATGCCATGCAAGCGGCCGAGCTGGTTTGGCCCGCTCTGCGCGGCTTTGGCAAGGGTTGCTGCCGAGGCTGGGCCTTTGTCCGCGAGCGCAAATTGTGCTGCCTGGCGAACGCGCGTGTCCGCGTGTCCGAGAAGCTTTCCAAGTTCCTCATCGCCGCGCTGGCTCATCCCTTCGGCGATGAGTTTTTGTGTCTCCGCCTGGAGCGTTCGATTTGCGCCCTCGGCGGTAAATTTGTAGATGCGCCCCTTATTCGCACCACTCCAGCCTTCGACCCAATCCAGCACGTAAAGCGAACCGTCCGGCCCAAACTCGCAGTCTGTCGTGAGGATGCCCTGCACAAGATCATGCCGCTCCTTCACCTTGTACCAGGCACCATTGGCCTCGAGCGAGATGTCGTGGACCACACTGGCGCTTGGGCCGCCACGGAAATCCGAGAGGAAGAAGTGGCCCTTGTATTTGTCTGAAAGTGCCGTGCCGGGATTGTAGGTGAGCCCGCTCGGGCCACTTGCGATGTTCGCAATTGGCGGGATGAGGTAGCGCGCCTTTGGTGCCTCTTTTTCGTCCCACAGCTTCTCGCGATTCCATGGACCGCGATCGTTGATGTACTGGAAACTCATCCGCCAGCCACAGTCGCCCCCCTCCACGAGATGAACAAAGCGACCCTTGTCGCCGCCATCGGAGTTATTGTCGCCGGTGAAAAGGTCGCCGTATTCGTTGAAGGCGAGCTCCTGCGGATTGCGCACGCCTGTGGCGAAGACCTCGAATTCCGTGCCGTCCGGATTGCAGCGCATGATCGAGCCGGTGTCCGGGCTCTCGAACTTCTTCCCTTCTTTGGAGGTAACGTTGATCCCGCGGTCGCCAATGGAAAAGTAAAGCTTTCCGTCGGGGCCGAAGCGCAACCCATGCATGTCGTGTCCACGAAGAGCGAACTTCACACCGAAGCCGCTGAGCAGCTTGTTCTTCACGTCGGCTTTGCCGTCACCCGAGGTGTCGTGGAAGTGCCAAAGATGCGGGATGCAGGTCCACCAGACATCATCACCGCGCACGAGAATGCCGGCGCCAGTCCCATCGAG
>DASVRY010000506.1:0-1926 GCA_036388395.1 Chthoniobacteraceae bacterium | reverse complement strand
CAGGTGCCCCGCGCATGGCTTTGAGGATCAGTGCTCTCCGGCGCCAGGCCGCAGCCGCTGGCCAACATCCCTCAGCGGCATGACGTGATCGGGTGGGAGGGCAAGATCACGCTTGTACTGCATGGGCACTTCGGAATTGGTGATCAGGAGGGAGAACGGATTCTGCGTGGTGGGCGGGAGGTACAACTTCTTCCGCACAGCTTCGAGATTGGCCGAGATCCACTCGACCCGCCGTAAATGCCGCCCGAGGCGGTCGCGGCTCTCCCCCCGGAACTGTTTGAGCCGTTCAGCAATCTCACCCACGTTGCGCGCGGGCTGGAGGCGCTTGCATTCGATCAACAGAAGGCGAGCATCGGCTGCGTTCCAGGCCACCACATCAACATCACCCAAGGCCTTCGGAGCGCCGAGGGTACGCATCTGGACCTCCGTACGCACGGCCCATCCCAGACGCGAGAGTTCTGCGGCGGTGTCGTCCGTGAAGGCATGTCCCAGCCGCTCCGCGACCGAGCCCTGGTACCTCCGCATCTCCTTCGAGACAAAGAACTCGTTGGGAAACCAGCCGAGTCTGATCGCTTCCAACAGGTACGACGCGCTCGCACCCATCTGATACGCTCCGTACAGCACGGGCGTGTCGTGGGACACCCCAGTTACGACGAGTGGACGGGAGACGAGCGAGAGGCGGCGTCGAAAGTGCCAGGGTTGCCAATCGCGTTGGGCATATCCGGGGGGTGTCTTGTCCCACTGTTCGCGTCGCTCAAGCGCGACCATCCCGAAAAACGCATCCACTTCCTCCGCCGCGAAGCCACGCTTCTCCCGAAGCCGAGCACTGAGCGCGGCGCGGGTGGTGAGCGGTACACTCCGCGCCTCCTCCGCCGCGAACGCGACCAACTCGACCGCGGCCTCAAGAAAGCGCAGTGGAGTGAGCCCGTACTCGGCCCGGAACGCTTCGATCAGAGCCGTGTCTTCCAGCCCGAGGTCCCCATCGCTCTCCTTTTCACCACTTGGGAGAAACAGGTCGCCGTACTTCGAAGCCGCCGCCCGGTAATCCGTGCTGAACGAGCTCAGCACGTAGGGGGTGGCAACTTCCGTCATGAACGACTCGTCGGATTCAATCGTTCCATTCGGCTTCACCGTCAACCGGGGCTCCGCGTCCCCGCCGCGAATGGCATCGGAATCCGCAGCGCACCGGAGAAGCGCGGCAATGGACGCCGTCAGGAAGTCGAAGTCAGCGAACGACGCGCTACGCCCAGCACCCAGCGGCGATGTGGCAAGCGCCATCTCGACGAGGACCCGGGCGGCCTGGTTGGACATCGCCCTCTGCCCTTCGCGGCCGCCGGCGACCGAGACGACCTCACCCGGCCCTCCGTGCAGCGCGAACAAAGCCCGAGCCGTGTGCCGCCAATGTTCCCGATCCCCGTGGAGCACCTCGCTGTTCTCAAGTGCCATCCTGATGACGGAGACTGCCTCGAGTTCCACGAGGCGCTCGCGGATGCGGTCCCAATGCCGGTCCACCACGTCGTTCAGCACGGAAAGGCACTGTTCACGCCCGATGATCACGACCTCTCGTTCTTCTGGCTCTCGCTCGATGACAGGCCACGTGAACCCGATCGCGACGGCCGCCTGATCTTCGGGACTGAGGAAGCGCGGCTGAGTTCTCGATGCCGCGGCCAGGTGTACGGCAGGGTTCGGCACCTCGAACAGGTGCAGTGCACGCTCATTGGCGGTAGGCATCACGGCTTTCACGAGATCTCGCGCGTTGCGTTCCGATTCAACTCCGGTGAAATGCTCGATGAGCGTAAGCAATCCGGTGCACACCGTTTCTAGGAGCGTCCTCTCGGCATCATTCTGCGGCCGACGCAACAACGCGAGAAACCCGTAAGGCAGACCGACTTCAATCTCTGCCCTCTCGGCGGAAACCTTGAGGGC
>DASVRY010000505.1:0-13524 GCA_036388395.1 Chthoniobacteraceae bacterium | reverse complement strand
CGAAACGTCTCGGCTGCCCAATTCCACGCCAGCTCCGGCTCGACGCCGTCGGCGATGTTTCGCTGTTTCGGCGAGCCTACGATGATGCGCGTCCCGCCGAGATCCGCGCAGAAGTCGACAAGGTCTACAAGGTACTGAGCGGAGCGCCGGCGGATGTCAGGCTCCGGCGAAGTGAGATACATCCCATCCGCCTGCACCAGCACCCAATGGATGCCCGCAATCCCGATCTCCATCCGAGCTGCGGCCTCGCGGATCCGGTTGCGTCCGATCGCCCCGATTTCGGTGACGTACTTGGCGATCGTGAAGGGCGCGATTTCCACTGCGTCGTATCCCGCGCCTGCGGCAAAAGCGAACGTATCCTCCAGAGCCCAATCCTGGAAGATCTCGTTGCAGATGCCGAATTGCATTCGCACGAAGATGCGGGCAGGGGAGTAGCTGAGAAAGGAAAAACGTGCACGTCGCTCCCGGGTAATACACTTCTCGGCCTGCTCCATTCCCGCAATCCTACCGCACGATGTCCGGAACCGAACTCACTGCTCTAGCCGCCGCCGCCGCTGCAGCCGGTGTGATCAATGCGATCGCCGGTGGCGGCACGCTGGTGACATTTCCGGTCCTCATGCTCTTCGGCACATCGCCCATAATCGCCAATGCCACGAGCACGCTTGCGCTCACGATCGGCACCGTCGGCAGCATCTTTGGGTATCGTGAACAAATGGCGGCAGTAAAACCATGGCTCCGACGCTTTGTC
This sequence comes from Chthoniobacteraceae bacterium, assembly GCA_036388395.1. Lineage (GTDB taxonomy): Bacteria > Verrucomicrobiota > Verrucomicrobiia > Chthoniobacterales > Chthoniobacteraceae > DASVRY01. Next base: position 12,776 of record DASVRY010000505.1, on the reverse strand, counting down.
CCTGTCAGCATTGCCGGCGGGTGGTGTGGCAGTCTGCTCCTCACGCATACAAACGAGGCAGTTTTTGCCGGGCTCGTGCCCTTCTTGATCCTTTTCGCGACGGTTCTCTTTTTAGCTCAGGGAGCGTTCCGACGTTTTGCCAAGCTCAGTGAAAGCGTCGAGTCCTCGGAGAATCCGCTCCCCGGGTGGTTCTCCGGAGCGGTGTTCTTCCAGTTCGCTGTCGCTATCTACGGCGGATATTTCGGCGCGGGAATCGGGATCCTCATGCTCGCTTCGCTCGGCCTGATTGGGCTCACGAACATTCACCAGATGAATGCGCTCAAGACGGTGCTCGGCTCACTGATCAACTTTGTAGCCGCGGCATGGTTCACCTTCAGCGGATTGATCGACTGGCCACGTGCCGGCGTCATGGTCATCGGAGCGCTCGTCGGCTACTACTTCGGCGCCCACTACGCACAACGCTTCTCCCAGCAGCGCGTCCGACAGATGATCACCGCCATCGGTCTGGTGATCTCCGCAGTGATGTTCTACCGCCAGTTCCGCTGATCACATTCTCAATTCAATCCGCAGACCGCTCGATGAGCAGCCATCGGTCTTAACTTCCGCGCCTGGATAGCAATGCTCGGAGTTTCACCGTGAGCGGAGCTGCTTCCGTCCCGCGCCGGAGGATCCGGGCGTGGCGCATCAGCAGGTGATCGTCGGGCCGAGCTGGGTTCCATTTCCGGGGATTTGGCAGGATCGCGACAAGCATGACGCACCGGTCGCGAGTGAGATCCTCCAGGGACTGCCCGTAGTGCGCTCGTGCGGCGGCTTTCACGCCGTAGATGCCGTCGCCCATCTCGATCACGTTCGCGTATAGCTCGAGGATTCGGCGTTTGGAGAGCAACGTCTCCATCCAGAATGTGTAATACGTCTCCAGCCCCTTGCGGACCCACGAGCGACCCTGCCACAGGAAAAGAGAGCGCGCGCATTGCATGCTGATCGTCGAAGCCCCGCGAGCCGCTTTACCGCTGCCTTCCGCCTGTTGCCTCGCCTTATGGATCTCCTTCCAATCGAAGCCGCGATGCTCAAAGAATCGCTGATCTTCGGCAACCAGCACATGCAGCAAGAAGGGCTGCGGGATTGCGTGGATCGGTGCCCATGCGTACTGGCGTGGAGGTGCTGGCGTCGTGCGTGATTCCAGCCGCCGGAGGAACATCAGTGGCGTCACCGGTGGGTCGATGAAGCGGACGCAAATCACCTGCAGGACCGGGAGCGCCAAGGCGAACAAGATGCCAAGGCCGATCCACCGGAGCCATTTGCGTCGGCTGAACTTCGGCTTTTGCGCGGCGCGGCCGCGGCTCAAAGAATCCGCACCTGGGGTGGCAGGATCCGCACTGGGCGAATCCGTGGAAGATTGATGTTCCCCTCGGGTTCAGCCGGCGTGATCTCCGCTGCGTTGATGTCGATCACGTTCGTCTCTTCGGACTCGCGCGACCTCGGCAACACGTCGCTGTGATTTACCACCGCGCGGGAAGTCTGCTGGGCCAGTTCTTCGAGCAGTTCGCGCTGTTCCTCGACCATCCGGGAAAGGCGGTCACGGAGATCGTCGCGCTGCCGGAGGAGACCATCCCGTTCACGACGCAGGCGGGCGAGTTCACGATCGAAGCGCGTGGCGAGCTCCGCTTCGGCACGATCCAGCACGGCGCGTTGCTGCGCCATTTCGGCGGATTTCTGGGATATGTTTGCGCGTTCCCGCTCCATCTCGGCGAGTGCATCGTCCCGCTGCTTGACCACTGCTTTGAATTCACGGGCAAAGACTCCGCTCTGCGCCTGGTGCGCTTCACGTGAAGATTCGAGCTCAGCGGCCACTGAATCCTTCTCGGTCTCCAGCCTCCGGAGCCGGTCTTCCAACGCGGCCACTTTGTCGTCGGATTCAACAGCAAGCGATCCGAGTCGCTGAGCCACGGCCGCGCTTTCGCGCCGAGCGGCGTCGCGGTCGGCCGTGAGGGCGGCGAGTTGCTCGGCGTGCTGCTGCTCAAGCTTGGTCCTGGCAGCGGCCGCTTTCTCCTGCTCGCTGATGATCGTGGCAAGGGCTTCGTCACGCTCGCGGGTGAGACTGGCGAGCGCCTTGACCTTCTCCGCAGCGACCATCGCCACGCTGCGGTCCATCTCGGCGTTAATCGCATTCAACGCGCGCTCATGCTCGCGGTGCGTAGTGGCGAGCACCTCTTCGTGCCGCCGCGCCTGACCTGCGAGCTCGTCTTCCTTCTGCTGCAAAGCGGCTGCGGTCTTGGCCCCTGCAGCTTCGAGATCGACAAGGCGCGCCGCGAGCTGATCGTGATCTTGCGCTGCGGCGGCGAGTTGCTTCTCGAGTGCAGAGCGGATCTCCAACAGGGCAGTATGTTCCGCGCCCAGATTGCTCAAGGCGCGGGTGCTCTCGGCTTTGGCGAGCGAGAGCTGCCCTTCGAGACTTTCGCGCTCTGCCTGTAGTCCGGCGAGCTGTCGGGCAAGCTCCTGCACTTCCTCCTGGTGTAGACGGCGGGCGGTGGCGAGTTCTGTTTCGACGAGCTGTTGGGACTCGCGGAGTCCGTCCCGCTCCTTGTGCAAAGCGGCAATCGAGCGCTCAGCGGCATCGAATGCGGTGGTGAGCTCAGCCGTCCGCTTGCTTAGCGCATCCCGTTCTGCAGTAAGGCTGCCGAGCGCAGTCGCGTGCTCGCGCCGGGCTTCGGTGAACTCGGCTTCATGCGCAGCGAGCGTCTTCTGGAGAGCTTCGGCCTGCTGCTCAATCTCGGAAATTTTGCGAGCGCTAGTTTGGCGCAGAGCTTCGAGTTCAGCGGCAAGAGAAGTCCGCGCTTGTTCTGCAGCATCACGTTCCGCCGTAATTTTGGTGATCGCGGCGCCGAGGTCGCTCTGTGCGCTGGCGGCAGTGGCTTTGTCCGTCAGCAGGGCGTCTCGCTCGGCGGTGAGCTGTGCCAGCGCCTCCTCATGAGCTTTGCCAGTTTTCTCCAGCTCTGCGGTTAGAGCGAGGCGCGCCTTTTCCGCTTCATCACGAGAGGCGGTGACGGTTGCAAGCTCCTTGCCGACGGCGGCCACCGCAGCGACCGCGGCCTCTTTCTCCCCACGCAGCGCATCACGCTCACTTGTGAGCTGCGTGATCGCTTCTTCGTGCGCTTTCCGAGCCGCCGCCAGTTCTCCCTGGGCTGCAGCTTCGGCGCCCTTGAATTTCTCCTCCGCTGCCGCCCTTTCCCGGGTAAACCGCTCCTGCGCGGCACCCAGCCCAGCCGCTGTTGTGGCTTGCGTCGATGCTACCTGCGCCCGCTCGTCCTCCAGCCGCTTGATCTCCTGCTCGTGAGCTGTCCGCAAGGTGGCGAGTTCCGTCGCGAGCTGCTCCGCCCGGTCGTTTTGCTTCTTCCGCTCCGCTGAAAGTTCATCGACCGCGTGCTGATGCTTCTCTGCGGTGGACTTCAGCTCCGCCTGGAGTTGATCGCGCTCCTCCGTCAGGTCGGCAAGGTGTCGCTCCTGTGCCGAGGCGCTCTCGTGTAGCGCAGCAGAGAGTTCCTCCCGCTTCTGGAAAAGCGAATCGCGTTCTTCCGCGAGAGCGGCGAGGTTCTTCTCGCGTTCGGCGATTTGATTCTGAAGCTCAGTCGTCCGTTCAGCGGCGGCACGATCCAGCTCGGATTTCAAGCGTTCGAGTTCCGCGACGTCCTTCTCGCGCTGTCCGAGGTTCTTTTTAAGTTCGGCGGCCTTCTCGCTGCTCGTCCGCTCAAGCTCAGTCCGAAGTCGCTCAGCTTCCGCGAGGCTCTTCTCGGCTTCGGTAAGTTGCTTCTGCAGCTCCGCTGTCCGTTCTGCCGCGACGCGCTCCAGCTCTGACTTCCCACGCTCGAGCTCAGCGAAAGTCTTTTCACGTTCCACCAGCGTCTTCTGAAGCTCGTCGGCTCGCGCGTTGCTTGTGCGTTCGACTTCAGTCCGGAGACGTTCGGCTTCAGCGAGGCTCTTCTCCCGCTCCGCCAGCTGGTTCTGCAGCTCAGCGGTGCGTTCAGCGCCACTGCGTTCCAGCTCAGCTCTCAGGCGCTCGAGTTCGGCGATATCCTTGTCGCGTTGTGCGACGGTCTTCTGAAGTTCAGCGGCACGTTCGCTCGCGGTGCGCTCGAGTTCACTGCGGAGCTGCTCGGCTTCGGCAAGGCTTTTTTCGCGTTCGGCAAGCTGCTTCTGCAGCTCGGCCATGCGTTCGCCTGCGCTGCTTTCCAGTTCGGTTCTAAGGCGCTCCGCCTCGGCGACTTCCTTGTCGCGCTGGGCCTTGAGTTCGTCGACTTCGACAAGGAGCTTCTCACCTTCCGCTTGTGCTGAATCGCGTTCGTAAGTGAGCTTCTGGGTCTCGGCGCGGAGCTGGGTAAGAGCGGCGTTGTGCGTCGTGCGCGTGCCTTCGAGCTCCTTCTGCAGCCGCTCGTTTTCGCTGCGCAACTCGCTCGTGCTGCTCTGGCCGGCGGCGCGTGCGGTTTCGAGCTGCTGGGTGAGGCTCTTTACTTCCGCCCGCAAAGTGGCCAGCTCCTCGGATTCGGCGGCGGCAGTCCGTTCCAATTCCGCGGTCTGAGCTTGCCGCGCCTCATCGAGGAGCCGTTGCGCTTCTACTTTATCCTTTTGCAGCGCTTCCTGCTGCTGCTGGAGGGCGCCGATCTGCAGTTGATAATCCGCCGCGCTTTGGGCCTGAGCGGCACGCAGCTTGGTCAACTCGCCAGCCGCTTCGTCGCGCTCCCGGATGAGCACCTCGGTCCGGGCTTGCGCCTGTTCTGCCTTGGCGAGCCGCTGTTCGAGAGTGTGGATCTGCTGCGTGAAGCGTTGCCGTTCAGCCGTGGCATGGGCGAGTTCTGCCTGTGCTTTCTCGTAAGAGGCAACCAGCTCGGTCGATGGCGCAGAGAGTTCGGCCGGAGCAGGAGCTTCGGCGAGTTTGGCGGCCAGCGCTTCTTTCTCCGTCTGCCACGCGTCGCGCTCCTGGAGCAGCGTTTTGATCCGGTTGCGATAGTTCTCGATGTCGGCTTCGAGACCTTCGACGGCGCGCGATTCCCACGAGGCGTCCCGCTCTTCCGCAGGTGCAATGCTCAGCGCTTCCTGGTGCGTGTCGACCGAGATCTGCAACTCTGAAATCCGGCCGAGCAATTCCACCCGCTCATTCTCCTGGCTGAGCAAAGCTGCATCGAGCTGTTCTTGAAGCTGCTTCTGCGCGCGGGCAAATTCCGCCTCTCGTTTGGTTGTCGCAGTCTCGAGTTCGCGCCGCGTCTCGGCGCGCATGTTTTCCACGAGTGCCGTGGCCTCGGCCCGAGCGCGTTCTGCGGCGGCGAGGTTGCGCTCGATCTTGATCCGATTCTCGCGTTCGCGGCTCAGCTCGTGAGCACTCTCTTTCTGGCTGCTTTCAAAGGCGAGAATCCGCCGATTCAACTCCTCGATCTGCCGTTGGTATTCTTTCTTCGAACGCTCAGGCACACCGTCCGTCCGCGCAGCACTTTGTCCACCTTTGCCGCTGCGGAATTGCGCAATCTGCTCGGTGAGATGCGCCTTCTGCTGGCTAAGAACATCGCGTTCCTGCGCCAATGCCTGGAGCTTCTGCTCGGCGGCCGATTGCATGCCGCTAAGTTCCGCCTGGAGCTTTTCCACTTCCTTGGAGCGGAGCTCCAGTTGCTCTTGAAGGCCAGTGCGCTCCGTCGCGGTTTTGGCGGCGTTCTCGCCGGTTTTCGCGGCAAGGCTCTTCTGAAATTCAAGTTGATCGATCTTTGTGTCGATCTCGCGCCGGGTCTGCTCGAGTTCGGCGACCGCTTTGTCGCGCTGCTCGGCGAGAGCCTGGCGTTCTTGCGCGACGGCGGCGAGTTGACGTTCGTGCTCACCTTTCGCCCGCGCGAGTTGCAAGGCAGCGGCGTCACGGGCGCGGATGAGTTCCTCGCGACTGGGGCCAGCTTCGCTGGTGTTCTCGGAAGCGAATCCGGCGGCGATGGGTGCTTCGGTAGAAGCGGCGGCAGGGCGTTCTTCCGGAGGCGTTGGCGCAGGGGCTTCCCGGGAGACGGGCAGCGCAACAAGTGGACCGGACTCGCTCTCGTCGGACGCTTCAGGGGCAGCGCTCTTCGGAGCGGCAGCTTCCACCAACGTAAGTGAGGGTGCGGATGGCGGAGCGGCTGTGTCGGGAGCGACTGGTTCAGGATGATCGCCGGCAAGGCGAAAGACTGGCTCTGCGGGAGCAGCCTCTGGGGCGGGTGCCGGAACCGGTGCTGTGACCGGGGTCTTCGCTTTGGCCGCTGCAGCGCCTTGGTTTGGGCTAAGCTTGTCGGCTCCTGCGCCGGTGGATTTCGTATACCAGGTGGGCTGACGTGCGCCGGATCGGCCTGGCTTTGCAGGAGCTTCCGTTGTGGGTTGTGCCCCGCCTTTCTGGGCGGCTCCTTTCGCATCCGCAGCGGGAGCAGGAGGCTTGAGTGGCGACTTTCGGCTGCGAAGCTTCTGTGCCAGTGAATCGTCGAGCGTGCCGGCGAGGCTGGAGCCCGGCACTTCAGCCCCGGAGCTGCGGACCAGGTCGCGCAGCTTTTGCCAGGGGAACCGCACCTCGAGATTGTCAGAGACCCGGATTTCGCCGCGAAAGATGTCGGGGATGCGTTGGTAAACTTCAGCCAGGGAAAGGGTCGTCTGCCCGTGCTCGATTCGCCGAGTAAGATCAGCCAGCTCAAACTTCAGCTTGCGGGTCGTGTCGTGTGGACCCGGCTTGAGGAGCTGCTGCGGGATCCGGTGAAGGAAATCACCGAGTTCCAAGCTAACGGCATCGTCAGCCGGTTTGGTCCCAGGTGCGTCCGCTTGCTTCTCGTTCTCCCCGGATGCTGGATCTTCCGCCGCAGAAGAGGTGCGCCGCTTGGATTCCGGCTTCACAGCTGGAGGAGCCCCTTTTGTCTCAGCTGGTCGCTTGGACGCTGCCTCTTCACCTTCCTCAGAGGTATTGCGTCGGAAACGATCCAGAAATGATTTCATGGGGCTGATTGGAAGTCGCTACGCAGGTTCTGTTCCCGAATCCAGAAAGTTGTTAACCGGTTCCATTTCCTTTGTCTCTACAGAATCTCCTTCAGCGGGACGTTTTCCCTCACCGAAAGGCCCGTCGATGCGATACTCGGTGAGCTCTTCAGCCATGCGTGGCGGCAGAAAGGCGTGGATGTGCGCGACGTCATCGACGAATTCACTGCTGACGATTCGGGCTTGCCGATGGATTCGCGCGAGGATTTCTCCGGCGCTATTGGGGATCCGCAACTCGCACGCCGTGAGCCCATTCGAAACAAACTCGCCCATTCGCTCGATGAGTGCTTCCAACCCGTCGCCGTTTTGCACCGAGATGAAGAGCGCATCGGGGAAGTGGCGACGGAGCGCGAGCATTGTGGAATCGTCGGTTAGGCGGTCAATCTTGTTAAAGACGACGAGCATCCGCTTCTCATCGGCACCCAGCTCGGAGAGCACCTTCATCGTGGTATTGTAATACGCCATCACCTCAGGCTCGCTCGCATCGAGAAGATGAATGAGAAAATCCGCAAGAACGGCTTCTTCAAGGGTGGCGTTGAACGCCTCGACCAGACGATGCGGGAGCTTGCGGACGAAGCCGACAGTGTCAGTCAGCAGGAGAGGCTGTTTGTTGGGGAGCGCGATCTTCCGCGTCGTGGTGTCGAGCGTCGCGAAAAGCTTATCCTCCACGAGCACGTCCGCGCCAGTGAGGCGACGGAGCAGGGAAGACTTGCCTGAATTCGTGTAGCCGACGATCGCCGCGTTGGGCACCGGTGCTCGCTTGCGATCTTTCCGCTGCGTGGCGCGAGCTTCGCGGACGGTCTCCAGCTCCTTCTTACAGCGATCGATCGCTCCACGGACCCGCCGTTTATCCTGCTCGAGCTGGGTCTCGCCTTCGCCTCGGGCACCGATCCCGCCGCCTTGACGCACCAGATGGCTCCAGGCCCGCGTGAGCCGCGGCAGTGAGTATTGCATCTGCGCCAGCTCGATCTGGAGCCGGGCTTCGCGGGTCTGAGCGCGAGACGCAAAGATGTCGAGAATCACCTCCTGGCGGTCGATTACGGCGATGCCTGGTCCGGCAATCTTCTCCCAGTTTCGCTGCTGGCTTGGCGTAAGTTCATTATCGAAGACGATCACGTCCGCTCCGAGTTCTCTTGCTCGCGCGACGAGTTCCTCAGCCTTGCCGGTGCCGATGAGAAGCTTCGCGTGCGTCTCGCGATGATGCACGAGTAGCCGCTCGGCCACCGGGATCCCGAGCGTATCGACCAACTCCTGCAACTCTTCGAGAAGGCTCTGGGCCTCGTCTTTTTGGGAATTCTCTGTGTAAGCGCCAATCAACAGCGCCCGTTCCACCATCTTTGCACTCTCTTTATTATCAAACATCTAGGAAGGCGCAGGATACTCTATGATCGCCGAGGTGCAACGCGGAGTGCGGCTGAATCCAGGCTCGTGTTTGTGATGCGTTTGGCGTTAGCCATCCGTCATCCCGAGCACGTCGAGGGACGCCGCCGCGCCAGGAGCGACGTTCCCCTTGCGAGATCGCGTGATCCTCAGGTTCCTACTTCGATGTTGGATGTTGAACGTTGGATGTTCGGCGTTCGGTCTGAGAAAAGTCCCAAGGCCGGGTAGGAGGACGAGGACGAGAACGATTCCTCCACCTTGCCCCCCGCGCAAGCTGTGTCTATCTTCCGCGCCTCTCCCGCGAATGCCCAAAGTCTTCCTCAAAACCTACGGCTGCCAGATGAACGAGCGCGACTCCGAACAGGTCTCGCGGATGCTCATCGCGCGCGGCTACGAGATGACTCCGCGCGAGACAGAAGCCGATGTCGTGCTGCTCAATACCTGCAGCGTCCGCGACATGGCGGAGCAGAAGGCGCTTGGCAAGATGGGGCTGCTTGGTCGCCTACGAGCAAACAAGCCGGAAATGGTTTTTGGTTTCCTCGGCTGCATGGCGCAGAGCAGGGGGGCGGAGCTGGTGCGTGATGTCGGTCATGTGGATCTCGTCGTCGGCACACAGAAATTTCATCGTGTCGCGGAATACGTCGATGAACTCGTGCAGCGGAAACGCGCGCTGCGGGAGCGGCTGATGGACGACACCCGCTACTCGATCGTCGATGTGGAGGAGGAGGCCGGCTCACAGGAGACGATCCGCGAGCATTTGCTGCGGGAGAAGCAGGCCACGGCGTTCGTCTCGATCATGCAGGGGTGCAATATGCATTGCACCTTTTGCATTGTGCCGAGCACGCGCGGCGCGGAGCGTTCGCGGCGGATCGAGGAGATCGTTGGCGAGGTGCGGGAGCTGGTCGCGCGTGGAGTGAAGGAGGTGACGCTGCTCGGCCAGATCGTGAATCTTTTCGGTCGGCATGAGTTCGAGAAGCGCGACGGGAAGAGCCCGTTCGTGCAGCTCCTCGAGGCGGTGCATGCGGTTGAAGGGCTATGCCGGTTGCGCTTCACCTCGCCGCATCCGATCGGCTTCCGGGCGGATCTCGTCCAAGCTTTCGCCGAGCTCCCAAAGCTGATGCCGCACGTGCACTTGCCAATGCAGAGCGGCTCGGACCGCATCCTGAAGGCTATGCACCGTGGCTATACGGCGGAGAAATACTACGCGCTGGTCGAGCAACTCCGCGCCGCGCGACCTGACATTGCGCTAACTACAGATCTGATCGTCGGCTTTCCTGGTGAGACGGAGGAAGACTACGCCGCCACGCGCATGCTTGTGGAGCGGATTGGCTTCGATAACGCCTTCATCTTCCGCTACTCGCAGCGTCGCGACACGCCGGCAGCCACGATGGAGGCGCAGGTGGAAGACAGCGTCAAAGAAGCGCGCAACCAAGACCTGCTGCGCGTGATCGACGACTCGGCAATCGCGAAAGGGGACGCTCTCGTCGGCCAGCGAGTGGAGATTCTCTGCGAAGGCCCAAGCAAGAACAACCCGGACCGGCTCGTGGGCCGTTCCCCGGGTAACAAGATCGTGCTCATCGAAGGCAGCCCGCGACACATCGGCGAAGTCTTCGAGGTGCAAATCACCCGCTCCACCGGCTTCACGCTCTACGGAGATCCAGCACTTACGGAAGTGGCTTGCGCCACCGCGGCGTAAAATAAACGAGACGCACCTAACTACTTGCCGGCGGGGCTCGAAGTTAGCCACTGCGGCGCTACGGCATTGCTGAATTCGAGGGGCGGTCACTTGATACCGAACCTGTGGGGAATTCAGGTGCATAGGATAAAAGAGAACCATGATGATCAGTACAATATTTAAAGGGGTTATCCGGAGAGCAGCGTGGCGACAGTTTCTGCTTTCTCTAACACTTAGCTGTGTGATGCCGGTTATGGCCCAGGCGGGAAAGATCGAGTTCGAGTTTGAGGGTCGGGATTTGAAGCGTTTTGACGCGCGCGGCGTTACCTATGCAGAACTCCATAAGCTCGTGGCCGCTTTTGCCGGGGTGGAGGACGAGTTGTTAGCGTCGCCGCCGCAGATGATGCAGTTAACGCTTGAGAACACAACTTGGGGCGAACTCATGCTAAAGCTTTACAACCCAAAACTCTTTAGCGTTGAGCGATCGGAAGGTAACAAGCTCATCGTGATCCGAAAGCGCAAGTGATCGCTTCCCCTTAACTCATCGTGCTGATTGAAGCAGTCCGCGGCACATCGGCCCGGTCTTGGAGGTACAGATCACCCGCGCCACTGGCTTCACGCTCTACGGCGACCCTGCCCTGACGGAAGTTGCGAGCGAGAGCGCGCCTTGGTCCCGGCGAATGTGAGTCGGCGCGGATAAAGTCCCACTGGAGGCGCTTTCGCTTCCCCGGCCGGGAACGCAATGGTAGAGAATGTCCGCATGACACGAGCAGCTTCTCTCGGCGGATTTGTGGCTCTGCTGCCACTCGTGGTTTTCCTTCCATCCCCTCTGCAGGCGCAGGATGCTCCCGCTACGCAGAAGGCAGTTCCAGCTGAAGCACGCCGGGTTACACTCGAGGAGATTCCGGAAGCAGTGGCGCGTAATGAACAGGAGCTGCCGAAGAAGATGGAAGCACTTCTGGCTCTTGTTGGGAAAGAAGCAGCCGCGAAACGGATCACTGAGGCCGCGGCGCAGTCTCTGCGGTTTTCGCTGCGATCCAGCCGTGCCTCTCTCAGCGGTGATCTTCGTGGACTGTTAACCACATCGCGCGTTCCTGAGGATAATCGCGCGTTGCTCGATGCGTTTGCTGAACTGGAGGCACTCACCACAACGGTGCAAAGCCGCCGGGCAGAACTTGGCGTTTCAGCTCTCGAGGATTTCCGTAGCCGGATCGTGGAGCTGTTTCGGAGCGCACGGAAGCCGGAGGAGGTGGACAGCTTGATTGCTTTGATTGGCCCCGCGAGGGACGCATTGACCAACCGATCTTCCTACAGCGTCGGCAGGGTGGATCTAGCGAGCGTTTTCTCCTCAGGTCGCAATTTGCTTGATGGGCTGAAGGCAGTTCTCGTCGCTCAAGGAACAGGCGATGCGGAGGCGCTGAGAGGTCCGCTGGAAGCGCTGATTCAGAGCAACCGTGCGACTTACGACCAATTGAACGTACAAGGTGCCGTTCAGACGCGCGTCAGCGAATTAGTAAAACCTCTGCTGGCTGAGTCCGAGGCAAGACGGAAGGCGCTGGATGCGGCGATCACCGAGCGAAAGCCCATCGCAGAGGTATCTGCAGCGATGCAGCAGTTCGAACGTTCCTCGGAAGCGGCGACTGCACTCCGCAATGCGCTCACTCCCAACTCCCGCACTGACAGCCGATACTCTCTGGATGTGTATCGCCGGATTATCTCCCTTGCAGAGTCCCTCGAGCAAGGCGACCCCTCGGTGACTCAATCCTTCCGTGATGTGCGGCAGGCGTTGCGACAATTACCGGCCGAGGTTGCACCGGCGCTCGACCGAGCTCTGGCAGGATGGGAGCGGGAGACGAAAGAAAGTGCTGCGAAGAAGTCGGCAGAACGCGCCTCCGCCCTGCGGCAGCGCCTCGCGGATGTAAGGGAACCGGTGGGCCTGGATGATCTTGCGGCCACGGTTGCGGGCTGGGGACGGGAGGCAACTGAGGGCAGAGGTGGGGAGCGGGAAAATTACGCTCAACTCGCGCAAACGCTGTCGTTCCTCGCAGCTGCCTGGAGTGCCGGAGATCCACAAATCCTTCAGCAACACTCCGGGATGGCTGATGAGCTGAGAAATGCCTATGGAGCGGAACTCCGCGCGCTTCGGACGCGAGTCGATCGGCATATCATGAGTCGGGTGCTGGCCGCGCCCGAGTTGAATCAACCGCCCTTGGCCGATCAGGCGCCCGACGCCGCGGTGAGCCAGCTCGCGGCACAGCTCTCTGAAAAGGGAGAGTGGCGCCGTCTTCTCCGCCTCGTGGAGCTTCGTAGCGGCTTGCGGGCAGGGCGGGAGTTCCAGCGGCCGGAGGATCTTCCTGCCGCCATCCGGGCGTTTCTGGCCGGGCAGAATTTTGAAAGCGCGGAACTTTGGGGAGACGCCGTCCGCAGCTACAAGTCTGTGTTGAACAGCAGCAGTGAGCTTGCGCCGATCAAGGCTGCTGCCGAGCGGTTGAAATCGCTCGCGGCCGAGCACCCCGAAGCAGTGGCGCTGCCTTCTCCATAGCTCACATTTTCACTGATCGATGCGACGTGCCTGGCTGCAAATGCTGACGACGGTCGCTCTCCCGGCTTTGATGCTGGTCACAGCCGCTGCATCCGCTCAGGACGCAGCCACATGGCGGGAGCGCATCGATGAAATCGATGCGCAAGTGACGGTGGAAGC
>DASVRY010000504.1:0-5096 GCA_036388395.1 Chthoniobacteraceae bacterium | reverse complement strand
TTAATCGGGAGGCGAAATTGAGCCGTTTCGAAGAACGCGGCAAGAGCTTTGAATGCGGAGGAGAAGGACCTGGAAGCCAGTTCTCAGCTGAGAACGCGTGGGTTAATCATAGTGCGGCCACGTACTCCGTTGGTTGAGATTGATGATCTCCGGACGAAGCGCTGCCACTCCTCATGGGGTGGGGCCCATCAGCAGGAAGGGTGGTAGGGGTAGAGCAATGCCGTTCTCGTCGTCAACCGGGTTTGCTTAACCCGTGCGAGTCGATACCGGAAGCAGGAGGCGAAAAGTGCTGCCTTCGCCGGGCGCGGATTCCACGAAGAGCGCGCCGTGATGGGAACGCACGATGCCGATCGTCGCGGCCAGGCCAAGGCCTCGGCCGGTGAACTTCGTGGTGAAGAACGGATCGAAAATCTTCGCGAGCGTCTCCGGCGCCATCCCGTCACCGGTATCGCGCACTTCGAGGAAGAGGTAATTGCCGCCACGGAGCTCTGGCTCGAGGACCGCAGACGCGAACTCATGCGGCTCCATCCTCCTGGCACCGGTGGTTACATGGATTTCGCCGAGCCGATCGCCGATGGCTTCGGAGGCATTGATCACCAGGTTCATGACGATCTGCTGGAGCTGGGTCGGATCGCCCTCCACCGGCCGCAGGCCAGATGCAAGGTCGAGCTTTACTGCCACCTTCCCGCTCACGGAAAGATTCACCAGCTTCACGGTCTCCCGAACCAGGGCACTAACCTCGACCTCAACGTGCATCCTCTTGCCCTGGCCGACGTAGGCGAGCATCTGCATGCAGAGGTCGGCGGCGCGCTGGCTGGTGGTTTGAATTAACTCCAGGTTCTCGTGCAGCGGATTGCTGCGATCGAGCTGCATCTGGCAGAGGCCCGCGTTGCCCATGATGCCGGTGAGGAGGTTGTTGAAATCGTGCGCAATGCCGCCGGCCATGAGCCCGAGGCTCTCGAGCTTCTGTGTCTCGCGCATCTTTTCCTCGAGGTGCCGGCGCTCTTCTTCCAGCCGGGTCTGCTCGGAGCAGTCGCGAAAAACCACCACCGCTCCGCGGACGCGGCCGTCCTCGTCCCGGATCGGCGCGGCGCTATCATCGATGGGAATCTCCCGCCCGTCCCGGCTTCGCAACGCCGTCAGCGGGGGTATCGTCACTAATGTCTCATCGGCCATCGCGCGGTGCGCGGGATCGGCCACCGCCTCGCCAGTCTGCCGATGGACGAGCTTTAGCACCTCCGCGCTCATGCGCCCCGCAGCTTCCATGATCTTCCAGCCGGTGAGACGCTCGGCCACTGGGTTTAGGAAGGTGACGCGGCCCTGCTCGTCTGTGGTCATCACGCCGTCGCCGATGCTGCGCAATGTGGTCTCGAGCCATTGCTCCATCTTGCGGAGCTGACTATCCGACTTGTGCTTGTAGAGCGCCATCTCGACCGTGGCGTGCAGCTCCGCTTCGTTGAAAGGCTTGATCACATATCCGAAGGGCTGAGCCACCCGTGCGCGCCGCAGCGTGTTGTTGTCGGCATGCGCCGTGAGGAACACCACCGGAGTATCCCATCGGCTGCGCGCCCGGTGGGCGGCTTCCACGCCATCCATCTGACCATCCAGGACGATGTCCATTAAGACGAGATCCGGACGCAGGTCGGCGATCTTCTCCAGCGCCTCTTCTCCAGACGAGATTTCGGCAGCCACGGTGTAGCCCATTTCTCGCAGCCGGTCGCCGAGGTCGGCAGCGACAAGCGCTTCGTCTTCTACAATGAGAATGCTAACTCTGGTCATATAACGTCGGCGGTTTCTAAGCTAAGTGGCTGTGGCCTTTTGGGTTTGAGTTCCAAGAAGGACATCTGGAAAACGCTGCCGCCGCTCCCACTGCTCCAGCCGAGTTCACAGCGGAGTTGTTTGGCAAAGATCTGCACGAGTCGCATGCCGAGGGAGCCGGTTCGTTCCGGCGCGAAATCCGTCGGCAATCCAACGCCATTATCGCGCACCTCGAGCCGTAGCCGCCGATCCTCCTGAAGCTGAAGCGCGACCACGACCTCAGGAGCGTCCTTCCGGGATCGTGCTCCCTCCGGAAAAGCGTGTTTGAGCGCGTTTGTGAGCAATTCATTGACCGCCAATCCCAGCGGGACAGCGGTGTCCATGCCCGCCGTGAGTGGAACGAGTTCAAAGCGCAATCGGACCGCGGTAGACGTGGAATGGGAGCGCTGGATCATTGCCCCGAGACTGCGCAGATAATCGGCGAGGTCGATCCGCGCGAGTGAATCGCCTCCGTAAAGCTTCTCGTGAATAAGCGCCATCGAGCGGACCCGCGATTGGCTTTCCTGCAGAAGAGCACTCATCTCCGGAATCTGGAGCTGCCTGGCCTGTAGCTGAAGAAGACTGCAGACGAGCTGCATGTTGTTCTTCACCCGGTGGTGGATTTCCCTCAGCAACAGCTCCCGATCGGCGAGCGAAGCCTGAAGCGCCTGCTCAGCGCGTTTCTGCTCCGTTATGTCGCGCGCGGCGGCAAACACCCCCTGCAGCCTGCGATCTCGGTCGTAGAAGGTCGTGGCATTATAAGAAACGACGGTTCTCTTCCCGTCTCTAGCCAAGGCGGTGAGTTCGTAATTGGTTACCTTCCTTTCACCAAGCACCAGCTTGATGCCTGCGTCAGCTCGCTCAGGTTCAGTGAAGTAGGTTTTGAAAGGCGCCCCGATCAGCTCATCGCGTGTGCAGCCGGTAAGCGCCTCCATCTGCTTGTTCACGTCAGTGATAATCCCGAGCGGATCGGTGGTCATCAGGGCGTCGATGTTAGATTCGATGAGGGAGCGGGTATAGAACTGCTGATCTCGCACGCGCTGATCGAGCCTCTGCCGCTCCTCCTCGGCGTGCTGGCGCGCGGTATTGTCGGTACCGATTAGCAAATAGCCGATGATGCTGCGTTGCACGTCGCGAAGCGCCGTGACCGAAACTACCGCTGGAAGCCGACTCCCATCTTTGCGGATGTAAGTGAGTTCATAGATGTCTTCGATGCCGCGCGATGCCTTGAATATCAAAGCCTCGAAGCCGGGCGTGATCGGCGTGTTCAGCTCCGCGCTGAGCGCCTTCGCGCGCCCGATCACCTCCCGGGGATCGGAAATATCCGCCGGCGTTATTTTATTCACCACCTCCGCAGCGGTGTAGCCGAGCATCCGCTCTGCGCCCACGTTGAAGATCTGAATGACGCCTTTTGCATCAGTCGCAATGCTCGAGAAGTTTGCGCTGTTAAAAATGGCGTCCTGCAAAGCACCCGCTTTCACCAACGCATCTTCCGCCTGCTTGCGGGCGGTGTTATCGGTGCCGATCAGCAGGTAGCCGATGATCCCGCCTTGATCGTCGCGCAAGGCCGTAACGGAAACAACGGCGGGAAAGCGGCTGCCGTCCTTGCGGATGTAGGTCAGTTCATATACGTCCTCGATCCCGCGGGACGCCTTGAAAACCAAAGCTTCAAACCCCGGTGCAATCGTAGTCTCCAGCTCCTGGCTCAGCGCTTCGGCGCGCGCAATCAACTCCCGCGGATCGGAGATCTGGGCGGGCGTGATCTTGTTCAGCACTTCAGCCGCCGAGTAGCCCAGCATACGCTCGGCGCCGACATTGAAGATCTGGATGACGCCTCTCTCGTCGGTGGCGATGCTGGAAAAGTTCGCGCTGTTGAAGATCGCGTCCTGCAAAGCGCCCGCCTTCAACAGGACTTCGTCTCCGGGAACCTCTGGGACATTCTCCACCGCAACGGGTGCGGTCTTGAGAATTAGGTTTTGTTCCATGCTGGCTCCCCTCCTGGAGGTTGAAGTCCAGGATTCCACCACACTAGAAGCGCCATTGGTGCCATAAGCGAGCTTTTCCCTAAGCCCACCCTTGCGGTTAGGTTCTCCCCAGACCGCGCAAAGGCTTACAACCTGGGCAGGTAAGCACGACAACGCCGGTTTTTGTCCGTGGCTCCAGGCCACAACTTCTCGCGTGAAACGCCTCTCCGGGCAGAAGATGCACGAGACGAGCCGAGCTAGCTCTCGAGACAAACCTCCTGTATCGTCGCGCCATGAGACTCCTCCCGGTGCTTTTGGCGCTCGTGCCTCTCGTAATTTTGGATGCAGCAACTGCAGTGGACACGCAACCGTTCGTTCGTGAGAATGAGTTTGGGGAGTTGAAGGACTTGCCCTCTACCGTGAAGGCCGCGGCGGACAAGGTGAGCCTCGTCGCAGATTTCGCTGGTGCCGAGAACGGGCTGGTCGCCCTTTTTCTGATCAACCGCTCTAATGAGCCTTTTATGACGACGACCCAGTATGGGGGCGTTGATTCCAAGCGCGAGTCGCCCGATGCCAAAAATGTGTGGCGTAGATGCGATCCGCACTTCTTCGGTGAGTGCGCCACCGGCAGCTACTCAGGCGGCATGCTTGAACCGGGCAAGTTCTATCGGTGGGTTCAGCAACTTGATTCGACAGTGGGTGAGGTAAAGCCGGTACGCTTTCGCCTCATCTACGAGGCGGCTCTGGAACTTGTATCTAACGTTGGGCAGGGGCGCATCGATCCTGCAGATCTGGAGCTTGCACGGTATGACGGATTGGCAATGAGATCAGGACCATTCGAGGACGTTGTTGCGGTGGCTACGAAGCGTGTGAACTCAACGACAGACCTGTGGGTTGAAGCCATAGAGGGGCTTGCGCGATTTGGGTCCCATAAGGAAACCTTCGGTATTCTGAAGGAAGTTATACAGAAGGCACGCGACGAGGTCCGGAATAGCCGTCCTTATGAAAGCGCGCTGCGGGCGCTCGGCATCGCTCAGATCAGTATGATCCGATCTGCTGAATGCTGGGAATTCATGGCCAACGAAGCCCAAGACCGGAACAACCCTTATCAACGGGAGGCGCTATCCTGGCTTGTGGACCGTTACGATTGGAAAAAGGAGGAGTTGCTGCCAATTCTTGAGGCAATCATCTCCGATGTTCGTCACCCCGCAATCACGACGGCGCTTTCCGTGTACCCACGTGTAGCCAGAAAGTCAGCGGCACGAGTTCGGCTAATGGAGGTGATGGGCAATCCAGATTGCAAGCCGATCGTGAAGGTGGCCGCGCGTGACTCCT
>DASVRY010000503.1:0-1775 GCA_036388395.1 Chthoniobacteraceae bacterium | reverse complement strand
GCACCTCCTCGCCCATGCCTTGGGCAAGAAACGGATGGATCTCTATATGGAGTTCGATCGGCCCCTTTCGGATGCGGAACTCGAGCCCCTTCGCGCTTTGGTCCGGCGCCGTGCTTTGGGCGAACCGCTCCAGCATTTGCTCGGCACGGCTGAGTTTTACGGGCGCGTCTTCAACATCGACAAGCGCGCTCTGATCCCCCGCCAGGAGACGGAGCAGCTCGTCGACAAGATTCTGGAGATCTCGCGCGATTGGAAAAATATCCTGGAGCTCGGCGTCGGCAGCGGAGCGATCGCACTCACGCTTGCAGCGGAACTCCCCTCTTCCACCGTCCTCGCGGTGGACATCAGCAACGACGCGCTGGAGTTGGCCAAGACAAATGCGGAGCGACTCGGCGTATCGGAACGCGTGCGGTTTCAGAAAGGTGACCTTCTCGCCGGCGTGGAGGGAGAATTCGACCTCATCGTAGCAAATCTCCCCTACATTGCGCCCGAAGTGCTGCCGACGCTTTCCCGCGAAGTGCAGCACGATCCGGTGCTCGCGCTCAACGGCGGCGCAGGCGGAATAGAGATTCTCCTGCGTTTGATTGCTGAGGCGCCGCATCACCTCCGCGGCCAGCTTGCTCTGGAGATCGGCCACGATCAGCTCGACGCCCTTTCGGCCGAACTTCGCCTTCACAAATATCAAGACATCAGGGGAGCGACCGACTACCAAGGCAGAAACCGATTCTTGTTCGCAAAATATGGATAAAATTCTCGTTCACGGGGGCAAAGCCCTTTCTGGCAGCGTAAAGATCAGCGGCTCAAAGAATTCGGCCTTGCCGATTCTGGCGGCAACTCTCCTCACGAAGGAGCAATGCGTGATTCATCACGTGCCGGATCTCAGCGATATCCATTACATGCTGCAGATTTTGTCGCATCTGGGTGCGCAGGTGGAGCGCGCCAGTGGCACCGTGACCGTGAAGGCAGAGCAGATTAAGACGACCGCCCCATACGAGATCGTGCGGAAAATGCGCGCCTCCGTCTGCGTGCTCGGGCCGCTTTTGGGACGTGAAAAGGAAGCTACCGTTTCGCTGCCAGGCGGCTGCGTGATCGGTGATCGACCGATCGATCTTCACCTCAAAGGCTTCGAAGGCCTTGGCGCCGCGCATCGCGTCGAACAGGGCAACGTGAGGATTTTTGCCGGCGAGCTGAAAGGCAGCGTCATCAATCTCCGCGGCAAGCTTGGGCCGACCGTGCTTGGAACCGACAACGTGATGATGGCCGCAGTGCTCGCCGAGGGCGTGACCGTGATCGAAAGCGCCGCGGCTGAACCTGAAGTGGTCGACCTTGCAAATTTCCTCATCGCCATGGGTGCCAAGATCGAAGGTGCGGGCACTCGCCGGATCATCATCGAAGGTGTGAAAGAACTTCACGGCGCTGAGCATGAAGTCATCCCTGATCGGATTGAAGCTGGGACATTCCTCGCAGCCGCCGCGATCGCGGGCAAGGAGGTGACGCTGAAGCGCGTCCAGCCTGCACATCTGGAGGCCGTCACAGCCGCGTTGACTGAGGCAGGCTATCGGATCGATTCCACCGCAGACACAATGCTGCTCCATGGCAACGGCAAGCCGACTCCGCTGCACATTACGACCGAACCATATCCGGGCTTCCCGACAGATATGCAGGCTCAGATGTGCGCCTTGCTCGCAAAGACGAGCGGTCGCAGCGTGGTAACCGAGACCATCTTCCCGCAGCGCTACATGCACGTTTCAGAACTCAAGCGCATGGGTGCGGAT
>DASVRY010000502.1:0-5306 GCA_036388395.1 Chthoniobacteraceae bacterium | reverse complement strand
GAGTGCGACTGCTCCCGGGATGAAAACCCGTCGCTCCAGTCCGCTGCGCTCCAGGAATCCGGCTCCGCACGGAGCACGATCCGGCTGTCTGTTTGCTCCCGAGGTGAGCGCCCCGCATCGGTGAAGAACTGCACATAGTTGCGCGCGATATGCGTGCCCTCCGGCGTCACCGCACGGACCCAGAGCGTGCAGAGCATTGTCTGATCCGGCATCCGCAACGTGATCCGCTCCGCAAGCTCCACACGGTGTTTTCGGAAGGCGATCGGCTTCTCGCCCGAGGCAAGATCGTCGTGCATCCAGCTGAGCGAATCGATGCCCGTGAGCCGCCACTGGAGCGTGACGTTTTCCCGGAGACAACGGGAGAAGTGCGACGAGAAAACTTCCACCGTCAGCTCCTGTCCGGGCTGGCATCGCTGGATCGGCGGCGCATCGATCGGGAGCACATCGCCGTGGTTTACGAGCGTTGGATCGTAGCCGAAATCCTTCGGCGTCCGATCGTAGTTGATCATCCCATTTCGCTCCCACTCCACATCGTGCAGCTCGGTGTAAATGTACGCGGAGAGCGTTCCGTGGCGGCGCAGTTCATTCGTCAGAAACTTGAAGCTCCAACTGGTGTCCACGTCACCATCGAGCGCACCG
The DNA here is from genome assembly GCA_036388395.1 of Chthoniobacteraceae bacterium. Lineage (GTDB taxonomy): Bacteria > Verrucomicrobiota > Verrucomicrobiia > Chthoniobacterales > Chthoniobacteraceae > DASVRY01. The sequence goes on along the minus strand of DASVRY010000502.1, from coordinate 4,667 downwards.
ACGCCGCCATATTCGGAGTTAATGAGCGGCTGCGATTTCTGCTGGTAGCCTGGGACGAAGTTGAACGTGGAACCGGCGCGCGTTTTCTCGACCACCTCCGCGATGTGCGCTCGCGCACGGTCATACGAGTCCGTGTAGAAGTGCCACGAGTTCACGTCCGTATCGCCGTGGCCGTAATACTGGAGGTGATCCCAGGCGACCACGCTCATGTCTTCCACGAGCCGCGTTGGATCGAGCGTTTTCGCGAGCTGCCACATCGCTTGCACCCACGCGTAAGCGCCTTCATTTGCGAGCTTCGCGCCTTCCGTACGCACGATCGCATCAGGGCCTGCGCTGGGTGGCGTCGGGTTGATTAGCTTCACAAATTCCGCCTGGCCACCGAAGCCCCACGTCTCATTGAAGAGACACCACGCGATGATCGATGGATGGTTGAAATCGCGCGCGACCGCTGCGCGCATCATCTCCTCAAAGCGCCGGCGTCCAGTCGGCGTGTCGCCGCCTTCGCCGAAGTTCGGGAAGTCCGCCATCAGCAGAATCCCGAGTGTATCCGCGTAGTAGAGCAGCAGCGGATCATCGATTTTGATGTGGACGCGCAAGAGGTCGAACCCCGCACGTTTCGCAAAAAGAATGTCCTCCCGGAGCGCCTCCACATCACCCGCCGTGTAGATCCCTTCCGCGTGATAGCTCTGGTAAAGTGCGCCGCGGAGATAGATCGGCTGCCCATTGAAGACGAGCGCTGCTGGCGCCTCGGAATCCTCGACCGGCTCTGCCGAAAGGCTGCGCATTCCAAAGTAGGAATGCACCACATCGGGATGCTCTCCACTGCCGGAGAGCGTTAGCTTCAAGCGATAAAGCTGCGGATCATTCGGATCCCACAGGATCGCAGATGGGAGCGGGATCGTGCCCCGCGCGATGCCCTCCGCGACGGGGAAGAGATGCGCAAACTGCTCCCCAGCTGGGCTGGTAACTTCGACGTTCAAGTCCGCGCCGCCTCTCGTGAAAACAACCAGCTTCGCCTCACCCGCAACGATGTCGGTCGTGATCTCAAACCGCTCAATCGACGCCAATGCACGAGGTTCGATAAACACCGTTTGCCAGATGCCGCTCGCCGTCGAATACCAGCCCCACTGCTTGCCGACGGGCTGCTCGCGGTTCTCCATCGGATCCTCCACGCGCATCACGATCGTGGCGCTGAGTTCCCCGCTGGGCGTGCGCTCCAGCGCATCCGTGAGGTCAAACTCGAACGGAACGAACCCGCCTTCGTGATGTCCCAGATGGTGGCCATTGCACCAGCAGTCGGTAAAAAAATCAGCCGCGCCAATTGTCAGGATCACCCGCTTCCCGGCCCAATGCTCATTCGCCGGAATCGTGATGCGCCGACGATACCAGCCGACCTCGTATCGCGGCGAACTGCGGTAGTTGAAGCGCGTGACTTCCAGCGGGTTCCGGTAAACGCGCGACGAGTAGAAGTTATCGTTCCCCGCGGCATCCGCTTCTCCCCACGCGGCCAGCGATTCCCAGCAAAACGGCACCACGATTTGCTCCGTCCAGGGTGCGTCGCTCGGAGCAAACCATTGCTCATCGGTGCCTCGGCGGTCGCCGTCGAAGCGAAACTCCCAGGCACCATTCAGGTTCAGCCAATCGAGACCGTGCACAAATGCGCGCTGGCGGTCGGGCCGCGGATATTCAGGACGAGGTAGAAATGTGCGGGTGCGCATCAAGAAGGGAATCGGAGCTGACGTGTATCGTCCCGCAGGGCAGCATGTCTGCTCGCGATGCACGGGAAATAGTTTCACCGCACCTGGGCGAGACAAATCATCCAGCCCCATCCGCGATGCGGCAAACAAACGCCTGCCCGCGGAGGCTGCTGCGATCTGCATAGAGACGCGGGAGTTCGTGCGCGACGGCATCCGCATGGGTGGCGCTGACCAGCGTCACGGTTCCGCCGCCAAATCCACCGCCGGTCAAGCGGGAGCCAAGCACTCCCGGAAGCGAGCGCGCGATCTCCGCCAGCATGTCGAGTTCCGGAGTGCTGTTCTCAAAAAGCGTGCGCGAGCTTTCATGCGACTCATTCATCAGCACACCGAAACCCGCGCCATCACCGGCCGCGAGGAGCTCCGCTGCAAGTGCGACGCGTTCGATCTCCCCAATCACATGCGCCGCGCGCCGATGCAGCACAGGTTCGAGATTCGCCGCAGCGAGTTGGGCAGAAGTCGCATCCCGCAAGGCGGACACGCCAAGCGCCGCGGCGGCAGCGCGGCACTGCTCGCGGCGCGCGCGATACTCGCCTGCGACGAGGCTGTGCTTCACTCCGGACTCGGCGATCACCAGCCTCAGATTCTCAGGAAATGGGAGCGTCCGGATTTCCTCCGACCGGCAGTCGAGCGCCACCACATGCGCGGCGCGGCCGAACACCGATGTTGCTTGATCGAGCAAACCCGACGGCACACCGACAAAGTTGTTTTCCGCGCGCCGGCAGAGCCTCGCGACTTCCACGCGCGGCATCTCAATCCCGTGCAGTTTTAGTAGGAAAAACGCGGTCGCAACTTCAAATGCAGCTGAGGAAGAAAGGCCGCAGCCAGCCGGAAGTTCGCCTGAGATTTCCGCGTCAAAACCGGACAGCGCGATACCCGCATTGAGGAACTCGCGAACGACGCCGAGCGCATAATTTGCCCAAGCCGCGTCCCCGCTCAACCGCTTCACCTCCAAAAGCGGCACCTCCACTCGCAGCCCGAGCGATGCTGAGCTGAACGCGATCACGCCATCCGCGCGGGCCGTCCCGCTCACCGTCAACCCGCGATCGATCGCCGCCGCAAGCACGAGCCCTTCATTGTAGTCGGTGTGATTCCCGAGCAGCTCGACACGCCCCGGTGCGTAGGCGGAGATGAGCGTCGGAATCATGCTAGTCATTCGGTTCGAGAGGTACCCGTGGGCTCCTGCATCCGCGTCCGCTCGTGATACGCCGCCGACTGATCCGCTCGTGTCCAAGGTCGCCGGCAGCATTTTGATTCTCAGCGGCCTCGTCATCGTGGTTCAACCGCTCTTAGTGGGAACTGCAGTGATAACAGCCGCGACGCCTAACCCCCTTGGTGCTTCTGTGGGGTTTTGCAGCCTATCGCAGCGATCCGCGCCGAAGAAGACAGATTTTCCGCCTCGGGCTAAGTCGTGCCGCGATTCGCACTCCCACTGCGGCCGATTTTCCTGTCCTGAGGCCGGGGACCCGGGGCGACTGCAGAGCGTGGCTGCCGAGTATTGCGGTTTGCCTTCTAGGCACGGGCGCATTCTTTTTCTGAGTTGCGACAAGCGCGAAGGCGGCCTACCCAAAGCAAACTCCTTCTCGACAGTGAAAAGACGTTGGTCCCAAGCTCGAATGGCATCGAGAAGTCATAGCCGTACGAGCCCTGACGTTTCCGTCTGTGGTCGTGCCACCCAGCCAATTTCCGTCTCCCTCGTGAGCGATTCCGTGCTCCAACCACTACTCGCATCCAACGCCTAACTCGAAGACAGCCAAGTCATTCCCAAAAAGACAGCGCTAACCGGTAGGACCGAGACGACAATCACGGTCCAACCCGGCTGGATTCTGATCGCGAACCGATCAGACGAGACAGCGAACATAGACCTCAAGTGCTACTACTAAACACTACGTCGCTAAACCATGCGCTCCAGCCAGCGTTCGGCGATGCTACCCGTTACTGAGAACTACTTCAATGAACTCACTCTTTGCGATCGCCCCATACAAGTTCGAGGACGTTTGGGTCTTCGACGATCCGCGCGTTGGTTTAGTGCAGGAGCCGTTTGTCAGCGGCGCCGACACCATCATCGACGTTCTTACGGAGGACATCCCAACCGCCGCGAACGGCTTCAAACTCATCTTCTCGCCACAGCCATTTCCGGGCTACGGCGCACGGTTCGTTTGGAGTCGTCCAGAGCACAGTGGTAACTGGTATTCATGGCCGGAGCGCGGCATGGAGGGCTGGCTTTGCCCGGCACTGTTCAAGTACTTCGATACCGCTCCCAAGGAACTTTATGTCAAGGCGTCTCCCAAATGACCGCTCAAACCCCGAAGAACTCCGCAATGCGGGAGACCAGCCAGATCCACGCCTAAGATGCGATAAAGTTCGCCGCGCAGGTCGAACCCCGCTCGTTACGCCGTGCGCGGCGGTGACTCCTCGTGCTCGGCGGCAGCGGCTGGGCGGCGACGGCACGCGTGAGTCGAAGGCGCGCAGGAAAGCGGCAATCTGGATGTCGCAGTCGGCGACCATCTGTTGGTAATGCGCATAGATCTGGCGGGCCCGACTCAGCACGGGCGAGCACAAGGTAAGTTCCCGTGCGACGGTTGCGGCGGCTTTGCCGCCGTGGAAAATGTCGCCGGATTGGGTTCTGATCGACCAGCCGCGCGCTGCTCGCTGGTCTCAGCGGCTCAGCCGTAAGAGCCCGATTCAGAGTCCGAAGTCTCGGTTTCAACTGTGGAGATCGAGCTGCTGAAAAGAGTTTCCGATTGCTGGTACCAGGCGTAAGAGTATCAGCGCGTTTCCGACCGAGAAGCGACTCCTCTTCCCGCGGCGCGGATCTGCGTCACCCCGAACATCATGCAAATCGCCATACCTCCCCAATTCGCGAGCCATTTTTCTTTAACGGGGAGGCAGGTTTGGCGGCGGCAGATTTGT
>DASVRY010000501.1:0-4858 GCA_036388395.1 Chthoniobacteraceae bacterium | reverse complement strand
GAGGCGGAATCCGGGTCCGCCCATTTTCAAGTCCAGTCTGCCGGAAGCGGCGAGCATGGTGTCACGCAGCTCTTCCGCGGAGAGCCGGCGCGGCGGAAAGCGCCACAGGAGCCGTGCGGCGAAATCCACTTCCGCGGCCTCTTTACGCCATTCCGCAGATTGGCGGTAGGTCTGCGAGAGCATGATCTCGCGGTGCAACGGCTTGATCCGCCACCCGTGATGCTTCAGCCGGGCGGCGAGGTGATCGAGCAACTCCGGATGCGTCGGCCACCCGCCCATGTATCCGAAGTCGCTCGGTGTATCCTGAATGCCGGTGCCGAAATGATAGTGCCAGACGCGGTTGGCGAGAACGCGTGGGGTCAGGGGGTTATCCTCCGCGACGATCCAGCGCGCGAGGGCCAGACGGCGCGCGCCCTCGGGCGCGTCGAGCGGAAGGGTAAAGCTCCGCGTCGTGTCGGTGAGGACGTTCAAGCTCGCGGGCATGATCTCGGGTCCGCGCTTCTGCGGGTCGCCGCCGAGCATCAGATAGGCGGGCGCTTTCGGTTGCTCGAGTTTGCCTAGCCACGCAGTGGGTGGCTTCGGCATCTGATCAAGCTCGATTTGCAGCGTCGCGCGGCGCTGCGTCAGCGATTTGCGACGTTCGGTTTCTTCAGGAGTAAGCGCTGCGCCAAGGAGCGCCTGCTCGAGTTTCTCGGGAGTTTCTCGCCGCGGCTCAGCCAGCTGCGCGATGAGCTCCTCGCGGCGCACGGGCAATCGTTGCCGCGCGGCTGCGGCGATTTCATCGAGTTCTCGTTTGGCCTCGTCGCGCTCTTTGACGATCCGCGCGCGCCGCTCCTCCAAAGCCCGGTGCTCTGCGGAGCTGGGCCATGCGCGGGATCCTTGCTGCACTCCGGCGAAGGCCGCCTGGAGCCGGTAGTAATCCGCCTGCTCGATCGGATCGAATTTGTGATCGTGGCAGCGCGCGCAACTTACGGTGAGGCCGAGAAATGCCGAACTCGTTGCGCCGACGATATCATCGAGGGTGTTCGCGCGGATCTGCGCGATCGCCTTTGCGTCCTGGTTGCCGACGTCGTCATACGGCCCCGCCACGAGGAATGCGGAGCCGATTTCGACCTGAGGATCGCCTGCTGCGAGCTGATCCCCCGCGAGATGCTCCACGATGAATTGGTCGAACGGTTTGTCCGCATTGAGCGAGGCGATCACGTAATCGCGGAACGGCCAGGCGTCGTCGCGAATGATGTTTCGTTCAAACCCGCTGCTCTCGCCGAAGCGCACCACATCCAGCCAGTGCCGGCCCCAGCGCTCGCCGTAATGTGGTGACGCGAGCAGCCGATCGATCAGCGCTGCGTACGCTTTCTCCAACTGGTCTTCGCTCGCGCAATCAGCCACGAATTGCTCAACCTCTTCCGGGCTCGGCGGAAGGCCCGTCAGATCGAAAGTCGCACGCCGGATTAAATCGCGCGCTGCTGCGGGATGGGATGGCGAGAGACCTTTCGAGGAGAGCCCGGCGAAGATGAATCGGTCGATCGGATCACGCGTCCATGCCTGCGGCGCACCTGGCACCTCCGGCGGCGCCACATCGCGCAAGGGCTGAAGCGACCACCAGGTCTTCCGATCGGCCTTGGGCTTCGTGCGAATGACCAAGCCGTCCGGCCAACTCGCGCCTTCCGCAATCCAGCGGCGAATCACCGCGATTTGATCGGCCGAAAGCGGCTGCCCTTCCTCCGGCATCTCCGGTTCCGCACCGGCGTGCGGAGTGATCAGATCGACGAGCAGGCTCTCGTCCGCAGCTCCAGGGACCACGGCGGCTTCGTGCCCTTTGCGCTTGGCAAAGAACTCCTCCGCCGTAGACAGGGAAAACTTGCCCTTCTTCTCCGTCGTACTGTGACAGCGGACGCAATGGTCTTCGAAGATTGGCGCCACTTCCTCAGCGAAATCCAGAGGGGTTGCGGCCACGGCGGTCGCACCGGTGCGCCACGCCACAGTCATGGCCATGATCGCGAGCAGAGTGGGGGATCTCTTCAGCATCCGGGCAAGTGTATCTCAGACCGCGGATTCTTCGAGCGGAAGATCACGCCATTCGCCAATGTGAGCGGACAAGCTGGCAGCGGGGCTGCGCCGGGACGGGTGAACCGCGCCGGACTTGATCTGGTGCACTTCTTGACGAGGCGCAGGGCTTTGCAGGATCTCTCGATCATAGCACGACATAGGTGTTGCTCCCCTGCTGGATGGCTGTTGCTTTACCGCCCGCAGTGGTCGTTATGAGGAAAGCCTCACGGCAGACGCGCCGCTGCCCTGTGTATTTCCCCTCCTTCCGGACCTCGCGCTGTTCGCGTCGTCGCGGTTAATCTCCCCGGCTGACAGGTAAAAAGAGCTTGCCGGCGGGCGCTCGCCCGCTACGTTGCCCGCCCCAATGCCTAGATCGATCGCACGTCGCAAGACGAAGAAATCCGCTGCCAAGCGGCTCAAGGTCACTGGGACAGGCAAAATCATGCGTCGCAAACCAGGTCTGCGTCACCTCGCCTCGAGCAAGAGCTCGAAGCGCAAGCGCAAGCTCGGCAAAGACGGCGAAGTCCACGTGACGATGGTCGCGCGGATGAAAGAGTGCCTGCCCTTCGCCTGAGGAACTAATCGGCTCCGCGGACGTCTTTCTGTTTTCTCCTGCTCGCAGGAGGATGAGGAAAGGTAAGCCGCAGAGCCCGGTGATTCACGCCTGTCCCACTGTCGGGACACCTCGGTGAGCGAGGTCGATGAATCACTGATCAAACCCACGAACAGCTCGCCGAAAGAAAAAACATACCATGCCTAGAGCTACCAATGCTCCCGCCAGCCGGGAGCGTCGCAAGCGGATGCTGGACAAGGCCAAGGGCTTCCGTGGCCGCCGGTCCAAACTGTTCCGCTATGCGAAGAACGCGATCATGAAGGCCCAATACTGGGCTTACCGCGATCGCAAGACCAAGAAGCGCAATTTCCGCTCCCTTTGGGTGCAGCGCATCAATGCCGCCGTCCGTGCACACGGCATCACCTACAGCCGTTTCATGGAAGGCGTCGCCGCCGCCGGGATCACGCTCGATCGCAAGATCCTCGCTGACCTCGCCGTAACAGATGAAGCCGCGTTTACCGGCATCCTGAAGCAGGTCACCGCCGCACTCGAGAACAAGCAAAAGGCCGCCTAAACCGCACCTTAGCAGAACACCTTTCCACAGCCTCGAATGCGCCCCGCGTGTTCGGGGCTGTGCTGTTTAAGGCTTGGACTAACCGCGAAGACGCGAAGAGCGCGAAGGTCCCGAGAAGAATTCTCCCTCTGAAGTTCTTCGCGTTCTTCGCATCTTCGCGGTTAAAATCCGCCGCCAAATCTTTCATGGATCAACAACTCGAACAACTCCGCGATGAAGCGGTCGCTGCGCTTTCTGCCGCTGCCGATGAGACAGCGGTTGAACAGGCCCGTGTGAAGTATCTCGGGCAGAGCGGCACCCTCGCCACGCTCAGCAAGGGGATGAAGGATGTGTCCAAAGAGGACAAGCCGCGCATCGGCAAGCTCCTCAACGACACGCGCAACGCCATCACCGCCGCACTCGACGAGCGGAAAGCTGTGCTGGCTTCATCCGCAGACGCTGCGGCGTTTGCCAATATCGACGTGACGCTCCCAGGGAGCGCTTATCGGCTGGGCACGCTGCACCCGATTACGCAGCTTCAGGACCGCACGATTCAGATCTTCCGCCGCATGGGCTTCGCGCTCGCGGATGGACCCGATATCGAGGATGAGTTCCACTGCTTCGACGCGCTGAACACACCCGCCGATCACCCAGCGCGCAACGAGCAGGACACCTTTTATTTGCCCGACGGGCGTCTTCTGCGCACCCACACCAGCACAGTGCAAATCCGCACCATGGAGCAGAGCGCTCCGCCGGTGCGCATCATCGGCCCGGGCGCAGCTTACCGCCGCGATGAGATCGACGCCACGCACCTTGCGCAGTTCACGCAGATGGAAGGCCTTTACGTCGATGAAGGCGTGAGTGTCGCCGATCTGAAAGGCACGCTGGAGTTCTTCTTCCGTGAACTCTTTGGCAAAGAAGCAAAGTTCCGCTTCCGTCCGCACTTCTTCCCCTTCACTGAACCGAGCTTCGAGGTGGACATCAAGACCACAGCTCTTGGCGCAACGGACAAATGGCTCGAGATCGCTGGCTGCGGCATGGTCGACCCGGCCGTCTTTGAAGCAGTGAACGGCAAACGCGGTGATGGCGCTTATGACCCGGAGAAATACACCGGTTTCGCCTTCGGTTTCGGCCTCGACCGGTTGGCGATGATCATGGCCGGTGTGCCGGATATCCGCTACTTCACCGACAACGACCAACGCTTCCTCGCGCAGTTCTAAAGGAGGATTAACCGCGAAGACGCGAAGAGCGCGAAGATGGAGAAGGAGCAACTTGAGCAATTGGCCGCCCAGATCGTTGATGCCGCTATTGAGGTGCACCGCGAACTTGGGCCAGGCTTGCTTGAGTCAGCCTACGAAGTGGCGCTCTGCCGTGAGCTGAGCCTGCGCAACATCGGCTTCGAACGACAGAAGCCAAAGCCCGTGCGTTACAAAGGCACGGCCTTGGATTGCGGATATCGCATAGATCTTCTGGTCGAGGGGGCCATCATCATCGAGTTGAAAGCGGTTGAAGAACTTTCAGCCCTTCACGAGGCTCAACTCCTCACCTATCTGAAGCTGACGGGATGCTCCATTGGCTTCCTCTTGAACTTCAATACACGTCTGCTGAAACACGGCCTCAAGCGACTCGTGCACGGACTGGAAGAACCTGCCGGCCGAAGTCCGTCTTCCTCTTCCTTTCCTTCGCGCCCTTCGCGTCTTCGC
>DASVRY010000500.1:0-3250 GCA_036388395.1 Chthoniobacteraceae bacterium | reverse complement strand
CTCCTTGCACCCGCGGCTGCGGGTGTCGCTTCAACCAGCGCGCCACGGTGCTCTTGCTAACTTGAACGCCTTGCTCGCGTAGGAACTCTGCGATGGCCCGAAGCCGCTTGCGTTTTCGTCGCAATGCCCAGAGGGCCTGAGCGAACGGATCGAGCTTGGAGCGTGGCGGGTCGGTTTCAAGACTCTCGGCTGCAGTGAGGATGTGCGTGGGATCAGGCATGACTGGGTGCGGGATAAAGCGGGACGTGGTGCGAAACCGCGGGGCAAGCTTTGAGACAGAAGCGGCCCGATGGGCGAAACTGCGGGCCAACGAGCGACGGTGAATGGGACGCGGCGGGACATCGTGCTTCGCGTTGCGCGTTTTCGCGCGCTGCTCCTCCATCAACGGCTCGGCTTTGACGTATTGCGTCTTCCTTAAAACCCACCTTCTCCCTCCACTCTTGTGGCGGTAAGCTTAACGGCTGGTGCATGAGGGCACGCTAGCTGTCGACCCCCTCGAGCGTGCGCTCACCTCGGAGCAACTTTCGCCCGGAAGGCCGCTCTGCTCTGGCGTTTCATGTTCACCCGAGCCAAGATTTATGGCGGCGAGCGCTACTTAAAAAATCATCTCTCTGCGAATGACTACTATGCAGAAGGAGAGCGCGTTACTGGTCAATGGGTTGGGCGAGGCGCGGCTTGGTTGGGGCTCGGCGGGGAAGTGACCGCCGAACAGTTTGAGGCACTTCGGGAGAACTTACGTCCCGGCACGAGCGAACGATTGACCCCGCGGACCAAAGCCACCCGAGAGCCGACGGCGCGCGAGGCCAGAGATGCTTTCCGACGAGCCCACAAGCGCAACGGAAGCGACGCGGAAGTAGCGAACTTCCGCGCTGCCATGAAGCCGCTGCCAAATCGAGTGGCATTCTACGACTTCCAATGCTCAGCTCAAAAGTCCGTGTCGCTGCTCGCAGTCCTGGCTGGCGATGATCGGCTCCGTGAAGCACACAAACGGGCAGCCCGCGCAGGGTTCGCGGAGTTGGAGCAGTTCGCCGCACGTCAGAAGAACACCGCCTTTTCTCGCGGCGCAGAGACTACTGGGAACCTTTGCGCCGCCGCCTTCACGCATGATGCCAGCCGTGCGCTGGATCCACAGCTCCACACGCACTTCGTGGTCGCTAACGCAACTCGCGCCGCCGCGGGCCGCTGGTATGCATTGGAAGAGTGCCAGATGCTTAAGGCGATTCGCTATGCAGGGAAGGTTTACCAGAACGAGCTTGCGCGAGAGGTGAAGGAGGTGGGATACACGATCCGCGAAACACGTGACGGCAGGGGACGAGTGACCGGATTCGAGGTTGAGGGGGTGTCGGATGAGCTGTGCGCGCGTTTTTCGAAGCGCCGTGCAGAGATCGAACAGGAGATTGTTGCGTTCGAGAAAAGGAATGGGCGCGAACCAACCGTGGCTGAGGTTTCACGGATCACGCGTGAGACTCGTGAAGTGAAGCTCGCCGAGATCAGCACGAGCGCTGTGCGTGCAGAGCAGCGTAAGCAGCTCACGGCTGGCGAGTGGGACCACTTGCAAAGGATCAAAGCGGATGCGTTGAGAGCGGCCATGGCGCAGGCGCCCGAACCAGCGGGTCAAGAAGCATGGGCACTCGAGGCTAGCGTCGCCCATCTGTTTGAGCGGCAAAGCGTGGCGCGCGAGCACGAGATCCTGGCCGAGGCGTTGAATCAGGCGCTTGGCTCGGTTGAACTCAGCACGCTCAAACGCATAGTTACAGAAGGGGAAGCAGGGCTCGTTGCGCTCTCCTCCCTTCCTGCTCGCGGAAGCGAGTTCGCCACACGACGCGGTTTGGAACTGGAGCGATGGTCAGTGGCTTTTGTGGATGCGACGAAAGGAAAGTGCGATCCGCTCGCTCCGCGCTTCGAGCCATCCGCCGCGCTCTCACCCGAGCAGCGCGAAACGGTGCGGGCGATCCTTTCTATGCCGGACCAAATATACAGTCTCCGAGGTGTCGCGGGTGTGGGTAAGACGACCACCCTGCGGGAAGTTCACCGCGGCTTGGCCGGGCGGCGCGTCCACTACATTGCGCCTACTGCCGCGGCGGCCAAGGTCCTGCAGGAAGAAGGCTTTGGCGACGCAACGACGGTCGATGACTTCCTGCAAAATGTCGCTCGACGCGAGCGGATCGACGGCGCGGTGGTCATCTGCGATGAGGCTGGCCTGAAGAGTAACCGCCAGGGCGCCGAACTCCTGCGGCTGGCCCAGCGACACCGGCTGCGCGTGCTTTTTGTCGGAGACGTGCGCCAGCACGTCAGCGTCGAGGCCGGCGACTTCCTGCGCGTGCTGGAGACGCACAGTCAACTCGGGCGCTGCGAAATCCGTGAAATCCGCCGGCAGGCTCAAGCGCCTGCTTACAAGAGAGCGGTCGAACAGATGGCTGCAGGCGACGCCCGCGGTGGACTTCACTCGCTCGATGCGCTGGGCTGGATCAAGGAGGGCAGCGCGGACTACCTTGCCCATGCTGCCGCAGACTACCTCCGGCTCACCGGCGATGGTGCCGAACTCGACCGCTGCCTCGTGGTCGCGCCGACCTGGGCCGAGAACTTCCGGCTAACGGATCGGATCCGCGTCGACCTCCAGCAGCGGGGTCGGATCTCAACCGATATCGTCGCACGCACCGTGTTCGATTCTCTGGGCTGGACGGTTCAGCAGAAGCGCAACGCGCGCAATTTCTCGGTCGGGATGCTCGTTGCCTCCAAGCACGCCATTGCGAGGTTGCAGAGCGGCGACTATTTAAAGGTGGAGCGTGTCGAGGACGGCGCGGTGTGGATCGCGGACAGCGCTGGACGAACACGGCGGCTAGAATTGCGAGCGGCGGACTCCTTCGAAGTCGGTATGGCTCGCACCATCGAAATCGCGCAAGGTGACAAGCTACTCATCCGGGCCAACGACAAACGCCGAGGACTGATCAACGGACAGGTGCTCACTGTGGAAGAGGTTCGTCCGGACGCTTCGATTCGCACCCGCGAAGGCGTTACCATTCCCGCGCAGTTTCGCCACTGGTGCCATGGTTATGTGGTCACGTCGCACAAGGCGCAGGGGCGCACTTGCGAGCACGTCGTCGTTGCCGCCGAGAAGCTCGACGCCAAAGCGGCCTACGTTGCCTGCTCCCGCGGCAAAGCTTCCTGTACCGTTCACACACCGGACAAAGAGCGCCTACTCGCACGCCTTCCCGAGGGCAGCCGCCGCGCGGCGCTCGATGCGCTCGCG
>DASVRY010000499.1:0-5200 GCA_036388395.1 Chthoniobacteraceae bacterium | reverse complement strand
AAGACGCGAAGCCTCGAAGAGGGAGAAATTACGACTGGTGATCGCTCATTCCCGCCGCCTCTCCGTCTCGCCATCTCTCATTCCTGCCTTCATCGAATCTTCGAGTTGGAAAAAACAGCGGCAAGAGAGGCGAAGGCGCCCTCCTTGCGGAGAGCGCCTTCATTGAGTGGCGATAAGCCGAATTCTGTCCCTCTGCAGTGGCCCGCAGATTGGATGATCATTTCTCTCGTGCCGCTTGCGCGACAAGTCCGCGTGAGCGGAGGCGACTATTACCCGGAAGCGCCCGCCGAAGCGAGCCGGCCGAGGCACCTGGCTTCCTGTTGTGTCTTGCACCACATGGGGTTTTTCATGCCCCGGCACTTGCGCGCCGGGCGGTGGGCTCTTACCCCGCCTTTTCACCCTTACCTGCGCTGTTGCCAACGCCGGCGGTATATTCTCTGTGACACTTTCCGTTGCGCCCAGCTTTCGCCGGACGCCCCCGCGCATTCTACGCGGCATGCTGCCTGGTGGTGTTCGGACTTTCCTCTACCCCGCAAGGGGGCAGCGATCATCAGCCACTCGGAACGAGCGTAGCTTGGATTTAGGAAGTAGGAAGGAGGATTTAGGAAGTGTCGGAGGGCGCGAGCGCTGTGTTATGTGCTTTGCTGCTTGGATGCTTCTCCGGAACGATGCTCTAAAGAGCGACATGATTCTCGAAAAGCTCCGCGCCGCGCTCGATGCGGGTACCTTTGTGAAGCTCACGCTGAGTCAGCCTGCTCCGGGCGCTGAGCCGGAGCTGCGGAACCTTTACGCGCGGGTGGTCGATCTGCGCGAGGGCCGGGCGCTTTCGCTGCTTTTCCGCTACGCGAAGCGCGATGTGACGAAGAATGTCCCGCTGGCCGAAGCTCCGGCGGCGATCGAGGCGCAGCTTGGCGCGACGTTCGAACGCGCGCATCTCTTTACGACCTCCGGTGACTGGCAGTGGCGAGCCGATCGTCCAGAGAAGCTAAAGGCGAGCCGGCCCGTTTTCGCTCAAGCGCCGGAGTCGACGCATGATCACGCCAAGGCTCGTGTGGTCGAATCAGCGGCGCCTTTTCTCCAGGCGCTCGGTGTGACGAACGCGGCCGGTGAGGCGCGCCCGGGCATGGTCGATAAGCTCAGGCAGATTCACCGCTTTGTCGAAATCCTCGATCATCTGCTGGAAGAGTCATCGCTCCGCGAAGCGCGCAAGCTGCGCATGGTCGATATGGGTGCGGGGAAAGGTTACCTCACCTTTGCCGCCTACGCCGCGGCACAAAAGCGCGGCATCGACCTGGAGCTGACCGGCGTGGAGGCCCGGGACGATCTAGTGAAGCTCACAAACGCGGTCGCGCAGCGGGTTGATTTTACCGGGCTGCGCTTTGTGCAAGGGCAGATAGATAGCTTTCAACCAGAGACGCCGCCGGATGTGCTCATCGCCCTGCATGCGTGCAATACGGCGACGGATGATGCGCTTTTTCGCGGGATTTGTGCGGAGGCTGCGCTGATCGTGGCGGCACCGTGCTGTCATCAGGAAGTGCGCCCACAGCTCGTGCCACCAGCGGTGCTGCAAGACGTGCTCCGGCACGGGATCTTGCGTGAGCGCGAGGCGGAGATTGTCACCGATGCGATCCGCGCACTTCTCCTGGAGATTCACGGCTACCGGGCAAACGTCTTTGAGTTCATCTCACCCGAGCACACGGGAAAGAACCTCATGATTTCGGCGCAACGCCGCGCGACGCCTGTCGATCCTGCACCAGCTCGCGCACGGCTGCGGGAGTTGCTCGATTTCTACGGCATCCGCGAACAACGCCTCGCGCGACTTCTCGGCGAGCTATGAAGCATTGGTCGCCCGCCGAACTCGCCACCTTGCGCCGGTTGCGTGGCGGCTTTCTGCACGGGACTGCAGGCGAAAGGGATTACTGGCATTCACCGGAAGATCTTGCGCTCTACGACTCGACCTTCGCCGAGCGGATCGGCTGGAAATGGGACGCCGTCCTGCGCGAGCTGGTGCACCGTGGATGGAAGCCGGAGAGCCGGCAAGTGCTCGACTGGGGCTGCGGCAGCGGTGTGGCCAGCCGCCGAGTCTTTGCGCAGTGGCCGGGCTTCGAGTCGCTCACGTTGCATGATCGCTCGGCGGCGGCGATGGAGTTTGCTGCCGAGCGGGCGCGCCACGATTTGCCCGCGGTGGAGCTGCGGCGCGGCGAGGAGGTGCGCGAGGGGACTTTGCTCATCCTGAGTCACGTGCTGAATGAACTCTCCGACGAGGCACGTGATCGCCTGCTCGAGTTGACGCGGAGTGCGGATGAGATCCTCTGGGTCGAGTCCGGCACGCACGCAAATAGCCGCCGCCTGATCGAGGTGCGCGAAGCGCTGCGAAGCGACTTCCGCGTCGTCGCGCCGTGCACGCATCAGGCGGAGTGCGGTTTACTCACGCCCGACAATGGGCAGCATTGGTGTCACCACTTCGCGCCGCCTGCGCCCGAGGCTTTCCAGGATGCGCGGTGGGCGGAGTTCGGCCGCGAACTTGAGATTGATCTGCGCAGCGTCCCCTACAGCTTCCTCGTGCTCGATCGTCGTCAGGCGCAGCCCGCCGCGCCGCCGGGCTTCTCGCGGATCATTGGCACGCCGCGGGACTCGAAAGGCTACAGCCGCGTGCTCAGCTCGCAGGAGAGCGGCGTCTCCGATCTCGTGCTCCAAAAGCGGGACGCGCCCGAGCTCTTGAAGACGATCAAGAAAGGACGGGAGCTGCCGATTTATCGCTGGGTAACCGAAAAGGGGAGAATCGTCGGCGGAGAGCCGCTGCCGCCCGCGAGCTGAATTGGGTGGGATTGCTCCGAAACTTCCTAAATCCTAAATCTTCCTTCCTAAATGTCCCGGCTCGTCCTCGCGGCTGCCAGCGCGCTCATCTTTTTCTCTCGTGCACCGGCTGCTGGCCAGGCAGCCACGCCCGCGCCCGCGCCGAAGAACTCGATCATCTTCTCGGCGCACGATCCGCAGGCGATCGATCGCTTCACTGAGAATCCCGCAGTCACCCGGCGCATGGTCGATCAGCTCGTCATGGCGGTCACGGGGCAGAGCGAGATCGGTCAGGCGTGGCGCACGCTCGTTTCGGCGAAGGATCGCATCGGGATCAAGGTGGCCGCGGCTGGGGCGCCGTATTTTTCCTCCCGGCGCGGGGTCGTCGAGGCGATCCTCGCTGGACTGGAGAGCAGCGGTGTGCCGCGGCGGCAGGTGATCGTGTGGGACCGCGACACGGCGGATCTCCGACGCGCTGGATTTGACGCGAAGCGGCTTGGCTGCGAAGTGCGAAGCATCGAACCGGCGAGCGGATACGATAAGGAGGCGATGTTCACCGCACCCGTGCTCGGAAAGCTGATTTGGGGCGACCTGCTTTTTACCCAAAAGGCGCAGAAGGTGGGCGGCAAGCTGCCGAAGGAAGGCGATCAGCTCAGCTCCTCGAGCTATATCGCGAAGCTCGTGAGTAAGGAGATCACCAAGGTCATCAATGTACCGGTGATCACGGACGGAGCAGGCGCTGGGATCGCAGGCGCGCTCTACAATATGACCGTGCCGAACGTCGATAACTGGCGCCGCTTTACCCAAACCGATGCTTCGGCGACGGAGGCACTGGCGTCTCTATATGAAGACGAGCGCGTCGGGGCGAAGGTGGTGATCACGATCATGGATGGGCTCTTGGCGCAATACGCTGGAGGGCCGCGTGGCAATCCGAACTACGCCTTCGCGCATGCAACGGTTTACGCAAGCCGCGATCCGGTGGCGCTCGATGCGACGGCGTTTCGGCTCATCGAGGGCTGGCGCGCCGAGGCGAAGCTGCCGCCGATCGGAGGCCGCGCGGCGTGGCTGAAAAGCGCGGAAGAGCTGGGCCTTGGCAACTTCGCGGCAGAGCGCATTGTCATCCAGGAAGTCACGCCTCCTGTTCGATGAACACCTTGGAACTGGAAGGGCAGCTTCTTGCCTCCGTCTCGCGCTCTTTTTACCTGAGCATCCGCGTGTTGCCGGGGCTGATCCGTGCGCCCATCGGGCTTGCTTATTTGCTCGCGCGGGCCAGCGACACGATTGCGGATACCGAGGACGTGCCCGCAGAGATCCGGCTGCAGCACTTGGCCGCGTTTGCGGGGATGATCCAGCGCGGCACGACTGAAGGCTTGGGTGCGCTCCAGCGAGACATCCGCCCGGAGCATGCCGGCGAACGGACGCTCATCGATCGGCTTGGCGACGCGCTGGAATGGCTCGCGACGATCAGCTCATTCGATCGCACGGAGATCCTCATCGTCATGGAGCGGATCATCCGCGGCCAGACACTGGATCTAAAGCGGTTTGCGGCAGTCGAGGAAGTGGTCGCGCTCGGCACGGCTGAGGAGTTGGAGGAATACACGTATCTGGTCGCGGGTTGCGTCGGGGAATTCTGGACGCGGATCTGTCTGCATCATCTAGCGGATTACTCCCGGATCGACGCCGAGCCGTTGCGCGAGCTCGGCGTGAACTACGGCAAAGGACTGCAGCTTGTGAACATCCTGCGCGATCTGCGCGCTGATCTCCGCTCGGGCCGCTGCTATCTTCCCGAGGATGAACTTCGTGCCGCCGGAACTTCCCCGCGGACGCTGTTCGAGCACCCGGAGGCGGGACGACCGGTTTTCAACCGCTGGCACGCGCGGGCGCAGGCCCTACTCGACGATGGGCGCAGCTACATCGAGGCCCTTCAACCAGCCCGGCTTCGGATTGGCTGCTTCCTTCCGTGGTATCTCGGAGTGAAGACGCTCGCGCTGCTCGTGGAGAAACCGCCTCTGGAGACGCCGGAGCGGGTGAAGGTGCCGCGGAGCACTGTTCGCGCGGCCCTTGCGTTTGCGCCGCTTATTGCGGTGACGAACCGTGCGCTGGGCTGGGTGAAGTAACGGAGGGGTGGATTTCACCACGGAGAGCACGGAGGCCACGGAGGGCTTGGTCAAAGGTGACTTCGGGCGTTCGTCGCGGAAACTCACGAGTTGCAGACTCCAGTAGCCGGTTCTGAGCAGCTGTAAGCTCTTACGGTCCAAGTAGGTTCGTTCGGCTCTTGTCGGCGCGTGTCTACGTAGCACCAGGATCGTTTCGAGATGGCTCACTGGCGCGTGCCTGCTGCACCGGACCGGGAGGTCCGCTGCGACAGGTCAGAGACCTGTGCTCCCCTCAGACACAGCGTAGC
>DASVRY010000498.1:0-4974 GCA_036388395.1 Chthoniobacteraceae bacterium | reverse complement strand
AGTCGAGGGGCTGATGTGTCGGAGCACGGTCAGCGTCGGCTGGCAGGGCGAACTCTTCGACTGTGACTTCAACCAAATGCTCGGGATGCAGCTCCGTAACGGCAAAGCGCTTTACCTTTGGGACGTCACGCCGGAGCAGATGGAGAATCGGCACATCCTCACCGGCGTCCATTGTCTCGCTTGCACTGCGGGGTGTGGGAGCAGTTGCACGGGTGCGTTGAACTGAGCTGCTCCGCCTCGCGAGCACCCAAAATCCCAGTCATCCTGAGCGAAGCGAAGGGAGTGTAACGACTGAAGCGCAGTCGAAGGAGCCCGCCGCATCGCGCATCGTCCTGTCCTGCCGCGCTGCTCTCCGGCGGTCGCTTAAACTACGGTGCCGTTGTTAAGGAGAGAGCCGATTCCAGTGCGGCGGGGTCCTTCGACTGCGTTACACTCCGCTCAGGATGACGGAAGGCGTAGCTCAACCACCGACCTTGCGGTAGCTCTCCAGCCTGCAGTCGAATCCGCCGAAATCCACGACCCGCCGGCTCTCCAGCTTTAACGCGCGCGTGGGGCTTTCCAGCCGCAGCGGATTGGCAAAGATCAATCGACCGCCGGGCTTCAGGACCGTCGCAGCTGTAGTGAAGAGATCTTCAATCAACTGCCGTAAATCGGGTATCGGCACGCGCTTGCCCATCGGCGGATTAGTGATGATCAGGCTCACTGTGTTCGCTCGCAAATCACCGCTCCTGACGAAGTCGCGGAAATCCGCGCAGACCAACTCGGTGTCTATCAGCGGTAAATTTGCGGCGACGATATTCTCCTGCGTAATAGCAACCGCGCGTGGATCGAGGTCCGTCCCGAAGATCTTCCGCACACCACCGAGGCGCGCCCGTTCGATCAGTTCGAGACCGGAGCCACAAAATGGATCCCAAATCACATCGTCCGTCCCCATCCCAAGCCGAGCCATGCAAGCGGCGAGCGGCGGGTGCGACGCGGCGGGCACATCCTGGCGACGATAGGCAAGGCGCGGATCCGGCGTGATTCGCGGACGTAACTCGACAAGGCTCTTCCGCTCACCCGGGTAGACTTCGATCGCCCACGGAGCATTCCGCGCGTCGTTTAGAATTTCGGGACAAAGGGCAAATGCTCGCGCCGCGACCTCACGCACTGCCCCGCGCTGATGCCCCTTGCCTACGAAGCTCAGGCGGTAGCGCAAAGAACCTTCGGTGAACGTCTCCAGAAGCCGACGCGTGAGCGGCGAGGCAATCACGGCCGCCAAGGCCTCGACGGACTCGGCATTCTCCCGCCCGTCCACACTTCCGAGCACGAACCCAACAGTTCCGAAACACCGCAGTGAATAGAGATCTCCCAACGAAAAAGCAGCGATTGGTGTAATTACCACCAGCCCCCGCCGCACTTCCGCAACCCGCCATTTCCCATCCTGAGCGGCAGCCTCTTCGACTTCTTCGCAGACGATTTGCTCAAGTCCGCTGCGACCACGCAGATGAATGCGCAGCCCGCCAAAATCGCGCAGTAAACGATCCAGTTTTACGATACTCGGACTTTCGGTACGGGCGACATTTGCCCTCACCTTTTGCGTCACCGGCGAAAACTCTTCACCCACCGACTGCTCGAGGATTTCGAGAGTCTCGCTCCCGCCAATCTTCGCCAGGGCTTCGCCAAGAAACCTCTTCTCCCGACCGAGGGTCGTCTTCTGCATGAGCGAGAGCAGTTCGGCCTCGTCGCCGTGACCCGCGCCTATCTTCGGCAGGGCTGCCATCGCGTAACGGCGGATCTTCTCCGCCGGATCCTGCAGCAGGCGCTGCAGCCAGGGGCGGACAAGCGCCTTCTGCTCTTCAGTCCCGCTCTCGGAGAAGACCACGCCGATCGCGCGGATCAGCGACACCCGCTCCATCCGCTCCGCAGATGTCGCGCGGTCGAAGCTCGGCACCTCCTCCTCCCAGAGCTGCTCGCACGTGAAAGTGCGGAGCTGCTGGTAAAGCGCCTTGTTCGGATTCTTTTCGCCACTTTTCATGCGGACTTCATCATCGCATCCAAGTCGGCACGCCTACGACTCAAGACATACTCCAGCGGGGTCTCTTTTTGAGCAGAGACCCAAGCAGAGGTCCGGGTGCAACCTTCGGCGCGCAGGTTGCGGCACCTCGCGAACAAGCGTCAGCGCGGCGATGAAGCCGGCGCTGCCGCCGCCGAGGATCACGAGTTCACGCACCATCTGGAGGGAAGGTGCTCCGCTTGCTCAGCGGCCGCTCACAGCGTGCGGCAGAACTCTTCGAACCGATCCAGACCCTTTTTGATCACGTCCATGCTCGTCGCGTAGCTGAGGCGAATCGTGCGGTCGTCACCAAAAGCGACACCGGGCACAACGGCGACATGATGCTTGCTGAGCAGGCGATCCGCGAAGTTCTGCGAGCTGAGCTGCAAACCGGAGATGTTCACGAGCACGTAGAACGCGCCGAGTGGTTTCACCACGGAGATGCCCTGCAGGCCAGCGAGGCGGTTCATCATGTACTGGCGGCGCATGTCGAACTCTTCGCGCATGTCGGTCACCGGCTGTTGATCACCCTTCAATGCAGCAAGTGCGCCTTTCTGAGCGAACGAACACGGGTTCGATGTGCTGTGGCTCTGGATTGCATCGATTGCCTTGGCGATCGGCTCGGGAGCGCCGAGATAACCTAACCGCCAGCCTGTCATTGCGTAAGCCTTGCTGAACCCATTCACCGTGATCGTGAGAGCGCTCACTTCAGGCGAAAGCGATGCGACGCTCACGTGCTCCGCACCATCATAGGTGAGCTTCTCGTAGATTTCGTCGGAAAGGATGAGGATCTCTTCGTCCACCGCGACTTCGGTCAGAGCGCTCAGCTCTTCGCGGGTGTAGACGGAGCCGGTTGGATTGCCCGGTGTGTTGATGATCACCATCTTCGTCCGTGGCGTCATCGCATCCTGAAACTCCTCTGCCGTCATCTTCCAGCCGTTCTCTTCCTTCGTCTGCACGAAGACCGGATCTGCACCCGCGAGGCGGACCATCTCTGGGTAGCTCAGCCAGTAAGGCGCAGGGATGATGACTTCATCACCGGGCTGGCAGGTGGCGAGGATCGCGTTGTAGCAGGAGTGCTTTGCCCCATTGCTCACGACGATCTGGCTCGGCTTGTAGTCGAGCTGATTGTCTGCCTTGAACTTATCTGAAATAGCCTGGCGCAGCTCAGGAATGCCGGAGCTCGGGGTGTACTTAGTGAAGCCGACTTCCAGGGAAGCCATGGCCGCCGCTTTGATGTGCTCGGGCGTATCAAAGTCCGGCTCTCCCGCACCGAAGCCGCAGACATCGAGGCCTTCAGCCTTCATGGCTTTCGCCTTGGAGTCGATCGAGAGAGTGAGGGACGGGGTAAGAATCGTGGCGCGTTGAGCGAGGTCCATAGTTTTCAGATAATTTGGGGTTTGGATGTGTGGGTGAAGCGGGACGCGACTCTTACTTTTTCGCGTACCAGCTCTCGATGAGCGGCTTCAAATTGTTCTCTTTGATGTTCACGATGCCCATCTCGCGCTGGGCATTTTCCGCCGAGTCCGAGGCATGCGCGGCGTTGACCATGATGGTCTGGCCAAACTCGCGCCGGATCGATCCGGGAGGCGCTTTCGAGGGATCCGTAGGCCCGAGGACCTCCCGGATTTTCCGCACCGCATCGACGCCTTGGTAGCAAAGCGCGATGCACTTCTCGGTGCCCGGCTCGTGGCGGCGATCCGCAGCGCATTCACTTGGCTTCAGGCCGGCCATAAACTTCACGATCTGCTCCCAGTTCTCACGGCCGTTGACCGGTCCAAGCAGTTCGCCGAGCTTCTCCTGCACTTCATCGGTGAACTTCATGCCGAACTCCTTCTCCACCGCCGCACGTGCCACCTCGCCGGAGCGACCTTTCAGCTTGTCCATCAACACCTCGAGCACCGGCCCGTAGAACTCCTCGGCCTGCGCTACGCTCATCCGATGCACCTTGAAGGCGATGATGTAGAGGCCGGTGCGCGAGAAAAGATCGATCACCCCGCCTGGGCGGGCGTTCGGGAAGCGGAAGTTGTCGGGCTTGATGAGCACGAGCGACTTCTCGACTTTGGTCCCGACCGGAAATTCCACGGCTTCATCCAGAAGACCGCCATCGCTGTCGGAATACTGCGCCCAGAGGAGGAGATCACGTTCCGCGCTGGCATGATCCGGCGGCGCAAGCACCGCTGGCTCGAAGTAGTTCACCGTACCGTCCGCGTCCTCGAAATAGTCGCCGTAGGTGTCGCGGATCGTCTCGCCGCTCGTCCGCTCGTTGACGATATGGCCCACGGTATTCCGCAGCTTCATGACCGCGTCTTCGCCGCGGAAGACGAGCATGAGCACGCGCGGCCGGGAACCCACGCCCGTCGGCGTGAAATTCTTTACCACGTATTTCTTGATCAGCTCCTGTGTGGCGCGATGGCGTGGCTCCGGATCAGTAACGATTCCCTCGGCGTATTTCGAGATCAGCTCTGCGCTCGGCGCATACATGCGGGAGGCCACGAGATCGAGCCCGGTGCGGGAGATAAGACGCGCGATAATGCCACCCGTCCGCGACTTGCGGATCGAGTAAGGCGTGACGAGCACATAGGAAAGTTCTTCGGCCATAGATAAAAAGTGCCCGCGCAGATCAGGCGGAAAGTCGGTTTTTCCGCTCGAATACCCACGCAGGCAGCGAGTTTTTTTGAAATATTTGGGTTTCTGGCGGCGAAGCTACCGGCCAGCGCGTCGAAGCGTCAACGAGTTTTCTCCCCGCCGGAACGTGCAACTCCCTCTGAGACGGTCAGGTGCAGCTTTGGTCAAAGGTCGCTCCGGCCTCTCCGGGTGCCAGGGGAGATTTCTTGGTGCGGCCACAGGCTTGCCCAGTTGGCCGCGTTGCCGTATCTCTGCAGGTGTGGTCGCTTGGGTTATTGTGCCGTGGTGCCTCACCACACCGGCTGCACTGT
>DASVRY010000497.1:0-5958 GCA_036388395.1 Chthoniobacteraceae bacterium | reverse complement strand
GCTCGAGTATCGCCGCACGGCGGTGGCGCCTGCGGCCAAGCTATACAAAGGGTTCGATGCAGTGGCGCATGGGCTGGCGGGGAAGATCAAGTGCCGTTCCTCTATTGCGGCAGGGCTCCGGGAGGAAGCGACCGAGATTTACCGCCTTGCTGCATCTCTAACAAAACTGGACGCATCAGGCTTGAAGGCGCGCGTCACTGATCAACGAGCGACTTTCCGCCGGAGGGCTGGAGTTCAGCCTGAGCAGGTACGCGAAGCCCTGGCAACCGTCGCTGAAGTTGCGCGGCGCGAATTGAAGATGCGCCCGTACGAGGTGCAGCTCATGGCGGCGCTTGCGGTGGAGCGCGGCTTTTTGCTGGAGATGGCGACGGGCGAGGGCAAGACGCTGACCGTCTCTCTCGCCGCCGTGCTGGCCGGGTGGACGGGATTGCCGTGTCACGTCATCACTTCGAATGATTATCTCGCCGCGCGTGACGCGGAGGGGCTGGCCCCGTTTTACAACGCCTGCGGTCTCGCGGTGGGGTGCGTCACGGGTGCGATGAAACCAAATGAGCGCCGCAGCAATTACGATTGCGACATCACCTACACCACGAGCAAGGAAGCAGCCGCCGATTTTCTCCGCGACCGCCTGCAGCTCGGCGCTCTCGCACACGGCACGCGCCGGCTCATCCGCACGATGCTGCAGCCCGGCGCAGCCGCGCAGGATGGTCTCGTCATGCGTGGTCTGCACACCGCGATCGTCGATGAAGCGGACAGCGCCTTGATCGACGAAGCGGTGACGCCGCTCATCATCAGCCGCAAACAGGAAAACGAGCTGCTCCGTCGCGCCTGCGAAGCCGCCCACCAGATCTCGGGCGACCTGCAGGCGGGAGCGGATTACGAGGCCAACGAGAAGTTTCAGGAGATCACGCTGAAGCCTACCGGACATGCGAAGATCAAGGCCGCAGCAGGGTTACTCCCTGCGATGTGGCGCGGCCAGCAGCGGGCCGCGGAACTCGTGCAGCAGGCCCTTCGCGCCCGCGAGTTTTTCCATCGCGGAAAGCAATACGTCGTCGATGAGGAGAAGATCGTGATCGTCGATGAATTCACCGGTCGCCTCATGCCGGAGCGGACCTGGCGTGAAGGGCTGCATCAAGCCGTGGAAGCCAAGGAGAAGCTGCCGGTCACAGCGCCCGCGGAGACGCTCGCGCGGATGAGCTTTCAGCGCTTCTTCCGCTTTTACCGCCGGATCTCTGGATTATCGGGGACAGTTGCCGAAGCCGCCCCGGAGGTCTGGCAGATTTACCGCCTGCCCGTCGTCCGCATCCCGACGAACAAGCCGTGCCAGCGAGCGGAGTTGCCGGACCGGATCTTCGCCGTCGACGATGAGAAATGGGCGGCGATCGTTGAGGAAATTGTCGCACGCCACAGTCGTCGCCAGCCGTTGCTGGTGGGCGTGCGCAGCGTCGCCGCGAGCGAACGCCTCGCCGAGATGCTCGAAGCGCGGGGGCTGACGTTCAACCTGCTAAACGCCACCCGCCATCGCGAAGAAGCGGCGATCATCGCCCAGGCGGGAGAACAAGGCCGCATCACCATTGCCACAAACATGGCCGGACGCGGAACCGACATCGGGCTCGGCCCGCTGGTGGCGGAGATTGGCGGCTTGCACGTGATCCTCACCGAGCGGCACGAATCACGCCGGATCGACCGGCAGCTCATGGGCCGAGCCGCCCGCCAGGGAGATCCCGGTTCCGCCCAGGCCTTCCTTAGCCTCGACGACGAGCTGCCCGTGCGGCACGCGGCGGATTGGCTCCGAGGTCGCACCCAGAGCGCCCTGGCCGCGCGCACGCCTGGAGCCGAGACGGTCGCCGCCGCGCTTATTCGACGCGCTCAGCGACGTTCGGAGAAAACATCCTTCAGTCAGCGTCGCCGTGTCTTGGAGATGGATGCCTGGGTGGAAGACTCGCTCGCCTTTGCAGGCGCGCAATTCGGCGAAGAATAGGCTGCACCTTTGGACAGCGCGCCGAGGATTACCGCCGTCAATTGCTCCCAGGATTGGCGGTAGCCTTCCGCGCTTTCACCTCCTTGACCGACCATTGGGTAACCGTGAGCCCCTTCGATGTGCGGGTGCTCACTGGCAGGCGAGTTAGATCAAAATCCAGCTCGCGGACTCGGACTCCGCTGCGGCCGTCGAGGGAGACGTGCAGCGAGTGCGGCATTGCTTCCTCGGTGGCGGTGACGTGCAGGTAAATGATGCGCGATTTCTCGGATGGCACCAGCGGGTAGAGCTTGTCGCGTGAGAGGCCCCCGATCTGGAACTTCTTCGCGTAAGTCTTTCCGCTTGGGCCGTCCTCATAAACCATCGTGTAGAAGTTTGTGTCGCCGTCCTTCGGCCAGATCGCGATGTGGATGATCTCGCGCCCCATGAAAACCTTGTCGGCAACCTTCGCGACCTTCAGCGAACCGTCTTTCATGATCGTGAGGACGCTATCGAGGATGGTGCATTCTTTGACGAACTCATGCTGCCGCCAGTTGAGGCCGATGAAGCCGTCCTTGCGGTTCACATACAGGCGCTGATTGGCCGAGACTACCGCCGATACATCGATCTGCGCGATCTCGTCGTAGCTCGTGCGGCGCTTGATGCCTTTGCCATACTTGGCCTGGAGCATTTCAAACCATGCAATCGTATAGCCAGTGAGGTTCTTTAGATTCGCCTTCGTCTCCTTGATTGCTTCCTGGATCTTCTTCATCGCCTCGTCCGCCTGAAAGCGGTTGTAGGCGGAGATGCGTTTGATCCGGATCTCGGTGAGGCGGACGATGTCTTCGTCCGTCACTTCCCGCCGGAGCTGGGTGAGGAACGGCTTGAGGCCGCCGCGGATTTCCGCAAGCACGCTCTCCCAGGTCTTCGATTTCTCGATGTTCCGGTAGATGCGCTCCTCGATGAAGATCCGCTCCAGCGAGTCCCAGTGCCACTGCTGCTCGAGCTCGGCTAGCTTGATCTCGAGCTCGCGCTTCAGCAGTTCCCGCGTGGCCTCGGCGCTCGTCTTGAGGATGTCGCGCACTCCGAGGAAGTGTGGTTTGTCGTCGCCAGTCTCCGCGTCGCGGACGATGACACACGCCGACGGATTCAGCTGCACCTGACAGCTCGTAAAGGCGTAGAGCTGCTGGATGACCTTCTTCGGCTCCGCCCCGGTCGGCAGGTGAATCAGGATCTCGACCTTGTCCGCGGTGTTGTCGTCGACGTGCTTGATCTTGATCTTCCCCTTCGCATTGGCCGCGAGGACGGACTCGATGAGCGACTCGGTCGTGACGCCGTAGGGCAACTCGGTCACCGCGAGGAGCGTCTTCGACTGCACCTCCATCCTGGCGCGCACCTTCACTTTCCCGCCGCGCTCGCCGTCGTTGTATTCAGTAAAGTCCGCTGTTCCGCCGGTCGGAAAGTCTGGGAGGATGCGGAAGGTCTTTCCCTGCAGATGATTGA
This sequence comes from Chthoniobacteraceae bacterium, assembly GCA_036388395.1. GTDB lineage: Bacteria > Verrucomicrobiota > Verrucomicrobiia > Chthoniobacterales > Chthoniobacteraceae > DASVRY01. Next base: position 2,498 of record DASVRY010000497.1, on the reverse strand, counting down.
TCGCCGCGCGACAGAGATCGTTGAAATTGTGCGGCAGGATCTTCGTCGAGAGTCCGACCGCTATGCCGTCCGCGCCCTCCAATAGCACGATCGGAAACTTCGCCGGCAATGTGATCGGCTCCTTGTTACGCCCGTCATAGCTGAGCTGCCAGGTCGTCGTCTTCGGGTTGAAGAGCACGTCCTTCGCGAAGTTCGTCAGCCGCGCCTCGATGTAACGCGGCGCCGCCGCATCGTCGCCGGTGAGGAGATTGCCGTAATTCCCCTGCGGCTCGATGAGCCACCCGCGCTGTCCGATTGAGACCAGCGCCGCGCCGATGGACGCGTCGCCGTGCGGGTGCAGCTTCATCGTCGCCCCGACGACGTTCGCGACCTTGTGAAAGCGCCCATCGTCCATGTCCCACAAAGTATGGAGCACCCGCCGCTGCACGGGCTTCAACCCGTCGTCAATATGCGGCACCGCACGATCGAGGATCACGTAGCTGGCGTAATCCAGGAACCAGTTCCGATAGCTGACCGCAAGCGGTGCCTGCTCGTCCTGCACCTTCCCATTGCGCACTGCGACGGCGGGCTCGGCCGCCACCTCCGCAGGCGCGACATCCGGACCGGCCTCGTCCGCCACAAACTCCGTCGCCTCCGGCACGGGCGCGGCAGCGTCAGCATCACCTGCCGTCAGCGAGAGCTGCGGCTGGTCTTCGTTGTCTGGAGAGGTTTTTTTCTTTGGCATTGAGCGGAAACGGGACGATGGCAGAAACTTGCGGAGCTGGGAAACAGCGTGCCGCGCGATTTTTTGGCAAGCCGGTAATCTGCGGACACGCAGGCAACGTGGCGGAGTTCGGCTGTTGGCACCATGCTGCGCGCGTATTACTCTGCGTTCATGACGACGATCTCGCTGAAAGTCTCCGATAGGCTCGGTTTGCGCCTGTCCGAAGAAGCGCAGCGCCGCCGCACCTCCAAGTCGGCATTGGTTCGCGAGTGCGTCGAAAAAATGCTTCTTGCTCCGAGCGAGGATCGCGCGGCTTCGTGCCTCGATCTTGCCGGTGATCTGGCTGGCTGCCTCAAGGGGCCACGCGACATCGCCATCAACCGGAAATACCTCGACGACTTCGGCCAATGAGCGAGGTCGTCATCGCCGACACCGGCCCGCTCGTCGCCTTCCTCGTCCGGCAGGCGCAGCATCACCGTTGGGCGTGCGAGACGATGGCGACACTCCGCCCGCCGCTGCTCACCTGCGAACCAGTCCTCGCCGAAGCCGCCCACATCCTGCGCCGCCACGGCTGCGAAACCGATCCGCTGCTGGCGTTGATCGAACGCGGCGTGCTCAACATTGCCTTCTCCGTCGAGAGCGAACTCAACCCGCTGCGCCATCTCCTCCGCCGCTACAGCGACCAACCGATGTCGCTCGCAGACGCCTGTCTAGCTCGGCTCACCGAACTGCACGACAAACCGCGCGTCTGGACCTTCGGCTCGGATTTCCAAGTCTACGGCCGCCTTGGCAGGCTGGTGATCCCGACGCTCGCGCCCAGCAAATGAACTGATGGCCGCAGCAACTCCCGAAACACATGCGTTGCTTGAGAACGCGCTGCGACACCTTTTCGCAGAGCAAGCCAAGGTGCTAAATTCCGAGCGATGTGACCTGTTGATTGAACCGGCGAGGGAATTGGGTGATCTCGCGGCAAGGACTTGGCACCTATTGTCCGAGGGACTGCACAAGATTCGATGCACAAAGCACCTAACGCAAAAGGCGCACGCGATCGAACGGGCAATTGATGACATTTCGGAAAAACATTGGTTCTACTTGGAGGTGTCCGTCAGCAGCATCTACGAACGAATCGAGCAGTCATTCACGCTGCGACCCATCCAAGAACGGCTGAAACTAAAAACTGCGCTCGGCGTAAGGAACCATTTTCACAATCTCCGCCTCCTTCTGCTGGAGCAGATTTTGGGTGCGCGGATGTTGATCAACAACAACGACTACGGGTCAGAGGTAGAGCGGGTCTGGCAGCAATTCTTCCAACGTGAGCTTGGCCCAGAATTTCGCGTTTTACAGGGTGGGCACATTTTGAATTACGTTGGTGACGATGCGAACGCTCAGATTGATCTAATCATCGTTCCCGCGGACGCCCATGCGATGCTGGCGAGCAGTGCTGACGGCTCGAAAGTGAATGTGCTCTGCGATCAAGTCATCGCAGCCATCATGACAACCTCCAATCTGACGGAGAAAAAGTTTGAGGAAGATTGGGAGAAGCTCAGGCGCGTCTCGGAATTGTTTAAGTTCACCGACGAGTTTCCCAACGGAAAAGAACAGGCTTGGCCGCTTTGCTATTTGTTATCAGCTCAGTCTGCGCCTCTGGCCGATCTCAGCAAGCGGTGGGTCGGAATGGTAGAATCCACCCCCGACTCGAAATTCGTTCCGCAGTTCCTTGTGTCATTAGATACAGGATTTGCCTACTCGGGCGCCACCTCATGGCCGCGACCGCGATATCCGAGCAATTACATCG
>DASVRY010000496.1:0-3469 GCA_036388395.1 Chthoniobacteraceae bacterium | reverse complement strand
ACAGATGACCGCAACGCCGAACCATGCGCTGCAGCGAACTGCTCCGGGCGTCACAGCCTGTGCTCCCGCCCGCAGACCTGCCCCCGCCACCTTTCCGCACAGGCTGCGCCGCCCTCCGCAGTCGCTGAGCTTGGGGTCGTTAGGCGATTCCTAGCCGTCTCGTGAAACGGACGATCTCCATTCTGCTTTTGGCATTCGCGCTCGCCCTGACAGCGAGTGCTCAGACCGCTCGCTTTGTTGGCGAGTCGCTGGTGATTTCCGACGGCGGCCATCGCATCCGTCTGCCAGACATCATTCAGCAGCATCCCATCGCTCGCTGTGTCCACGCCGTGCGAAAGCGCCAGGCGGATTACTACGTCCTGTTCGGTGCGTCCGAGTGGAGTCGCGGCTATCCACCACGCAACGGCAATTGTGGCGCAGGCGTAGAGTCGCACATCACTTGGCTGCATGTCCGAGACGGCAAGGTTCTCGACCGCAAAGTGGCTCTCTACGAATCGTGCTTCACCAACCGCGACGGATGGGCGCTCGGCTGGCATGGCTCGCTCTTCACCGTCGAAACCGAAGACCTTGTGGAGGACAGCGCCCGCGCCGACAAGGCCGCAGTCTGGCAAACACTCAAATGGACTTTCGACGTTCGCCGGCCCGATGCAGCGTTCACCGAAGAACAGAAGGAGCACACCAATCCGTGAACCCGGAATCGCCTAACCCGCGCGGTGCAGCGAACTGCTCCGTGCGTCACGAGCCATGCTTCCCGCCTCCGCCTTTCCACCCACCACGCATGTCTCGCGCCGCACTCCGCAGTCGCTGACCTTGTCTTCGTTCGGCGATGCTACGCGCGCCCTGTGAATGAAGCGAATCCAACAGAATCCCCAAACGCACGTCGCAAGACGTGGCGGCGCGTTCTCGTTAGCATCCCCTGCGTTGCGATTATCTACATCGGCAGCTATGCCGCGAACTCTGTGCTGGGCGGCTACTGGCTCAAACCGGAGCGCGACGGGAAGCACCGCTGGGGTATGGGCCTTTCCATGCATACCGCAATCCTTTGGCAGCCGGCTTACGGTTACTCTGCGCGCTACAACTCAGACTTCCTCGGCTCCTTCTATATGCCGCTTGTAGCTCTCGACCGTGCATGGGTTCATCCGACGATGTATGTCACTGACGACAGCACATTCCAATGGATCAACCACAAGGCACGCGCCACCGACATCCATTCGCGCTTTCGCGAGGAGTTCATCACGTCCCAACGCAAATGACCGCAACGCCGAACCATGCGCTGCAGCGAACTGCTCCGCGTTTCACGCTGGCTGCTGCGGACCATCCCGCCGCCTGCGCCCATCCTGCCCCGCCGCCTTTCCGCAGCCATCGCGCCGCGCTCCGCAGTCGCTGATCTCCGGGTCGTTCGGCGATGCTACGCGTCTCCTGTAAACGCCGCCAAGCAAGCGAGCCATGACACGCTTCATCTCGGGCGCTATCGTCGGCGGAGTTATCGGTTATGGCGTCTGGCACTTCGAGTATCCCGGAATCCCGAACGGCTGGCTGTGGGTGGTCGCCGGGGCGATTGCCTTCGGCGTACTTTACGCTTGGTTTGGCCATCGTCTTCTCGAGGCTCTCCTCGACTGGCTCTGGTTTCGCTCCTGATGCACTCCATCGTCTCCGCCATCTTCCATCTCATCGCTCGCTTGATCGTATCGGTTCTCTTCTGGCTCGCGCTGTTCCCGATCGCCGTCGTTGTAGCCACTCCTTTCATCCTTCTTTTCGCTTGCTGGGACGCGTCACCATATTTCACTGCCGTTCAGGCTCGCTACAGCGGCTTCTACGAGTGGTGGCTCGACGCCATTCCCACCCTTTCCGTAGATTGGTCATGAGCACCTATTCACACTCCACCGCAACGCCGAACCATGCGCTCCAGCGAACAGGCTCCGCGGTCACGGCACCTGCGGCAGACCACCACCGCCTTTCCGCCCACCGGCAGGTGCCGCGCCCGCTCCGCCTGTCGCTGAGCTTGGGGTCGTTCGGCGATGCTACGCGCCTCCCGTGAACGAATGACTCTCCACTTCACTCTCACTGAGAACGATTGCCTTACGTTCACTGAGCACTATCTCCGCGATTCCAAGTCGCATCAGGCACTACGCACTCGCGTTCGCTGGATTCTGCCGGGTATGCTTATCGTCATGGCGTGCTACTACATTTGGCGCGACGGAGTTTCGTTTATCGCGCCAGTTATCTTCGGCAGCCTTGCGATTGCTTGGTGGTTTTTCTATCCACGCAGGTTCGACGCCCGCATTCGAGCACACGCCAAGAAGCAGATGGCCGAGTCGTCCTACGCCAAGAGTCTTGGAGCCATTGAGCTTCAGCTTCTCGACGAGCATCTGCATTCGAACGGCCCCCTTGGTTCCAGCACCTATTCTTGGTCGGGCGTTGATCGCGTTACGCTTGATTCCGACTACCTCACCATTTTCCTTTCCGGGCCGGTCGGCTATCCTATTCGCGTCGCCGAGATTGGTCAGGATGCAGCGCAGCGCGCCCACGACTTTGTCGCGGCGCGTATCAAGCCTTCTCGCAAATGACCGCAACGCCGAACCATGCGCTGCAGCGAACTGCTCCGCGCGTCACGGTAGCTGCTTTTTCTAGTTTGGACCCGTTTTCTCCGAGCCATCTTTTGCCGTAGTTTGCATGCTCCTTCTTCGCTCCACCCCGCAGCTACCGCGCCGCGCTCCGCAGTCGCTGAGCTTGGGGTCGTTCGGCGATTCCGCACACGTCCCGTGAAGCAATGTCCCAAATGCTCTATTTCCCTCCCTGACGACTCATGGCTGTGCGCGTGCGGTTATGAGTTCGCTGCCACCAAAACTAGGCCAGCGGCAGATCTCGCTCCGGCAGCGCGTCCCGTGTGCAGGTTCTTCGCCACCGTTACCGGTCTTCCGGTTGTCGCCTCTTTTGCTTATCTCTTGCTTGTTTACATGCCGCGCAATCGAGGCGGCAGCGGACCGGATCTCGCGCCGGACTTCACCGCAGTTCTTCCCATCTTTACCATTCTGATTCTTGTTCCTGTCGGCATTGCCCTCTCCGTTGCTGCCGTCCGCCGTCGCGAGCGTCACGCGTCGCTTCTACTCTGGTTCTATGCGCTTGCCGCAGTTCCTATCACTATTACGATTCTCTTTCACTGACGTGTCTCAACGCAACTCGAACGAAACGCCGAACCATGCGCTGCAGCGAACTGCTCCGCGCGTCACGCTGGCTGCTGCCGGCCGTCCCGCCGCCTGCGCCCATCCTGCCCCCGCCACCTTTCCGCAGCCAGCGCGCCGCGCTCCGCAGTCGCTGAGCTTGGGGTCGTTCGGCGATGCTACGCGCTTCCTGTGAATCCCAGCTATGAATCTCTATTTCCGCACGCTTTCACTCCTCTGCGCCTTCGCAGTGACATCCGTCATCAGCCGCGCACAGGATGCAGACACGCTCAAGACCGAATACCACG
>DASVRY010000495.1:0-3366 GCA_036388395.1 Chthoniobacteraceae bacterium | reverse complement strand
ATGAGATCCACGCCACTCCCGTCCGGCAGGCCGAGGTCGCTCAGCAGCAAATCAAACTCCTCTTCGTCCACCAGCCGCAAGGCATCCGAGAGGCAAGCGGCTTCACGGACACTGTGACCGGCCCGGGTGAGCAGCCGGGTGAGAATCTGGCGGGTAGGTTCGTTGTCTTCCGTGAGCAGAATGCGCAAAGGCTGCGCGCGGGCCACCGGAGCTGCCGGTTCCACGACAGGCGAATGCTCGGCTGGCACTGCTGAGCTCATCCGCACGGAGAAGGTTGCACCTTTCCCAATACCCGCACTCTCCGCCCGCAGCGTGCCGCCGTGGAAATCGACGATCGCTTTGCTGATCGCGAGGCCCAGCCCGAGGCCACCGAAGCGGCGCGTCACCGCTACGTTCCCTTGCTCGAATGCATCGAAAAGCCGCGGCAAAAGCTCGGGCGCAATCCCCATCCCGGAGTCCGACACGCAGATCTCGATTACCCCCGGCTCTGGATTGCGCGAGATGAGTTCGATGCAACCCTCGCGCGGGGTGAATTTCACCGCGTTGTTCAGCAAATTGCAGAGCACCTGGTGGAGCCGCGCCGGATCGCCGAACGTGTGATGCGCCTCCGCCTCCGGACGCAGGACGACTTTCGCGCGGGTCTCCGCCGAACCGCCCTCGCAACACGTCTCCTCCGCATGGCGCATGAGCTCATTCACATCGAGGATTTCACGATGCAGGATGAGCTTGCCGCGAGTGACGCGGGTGAGATCGAGGAGATCATCGATCAGCCGCGCCTCAAGCTCCACGTTGCGGTGAATCATCTCGAGATCGGCGCGGACATGATCCGGGACGTTGGAATCCTGCTGCAGCGCCGCGACGGTCATGAGCACCGGCGTGAGCGGCGTCCGCAGTTCATGGCTCAGGGCGGCGAGGAAGTGATCCTTCGCGTGGTTCGCGTCGATCGCCTCTTTGCGGGCGCGCTCCAGCTCGAGTTCGGTGCGCTTGCGCTCCGACACATCGATGGTCACACCATCGAACCGCTGCGGCGTCCCATCCTCTTCCCGGTAGAAGGCGCGGCCGATGGCGTGAATCCAATGCACGTCGCCGTCCGGATGAATGGCGCGATACTCGATGTCGTACTCAGTTCGCTCAAAGACCGCGCTTTCGATTGCCCGGCGAGTCCGTTCGCGATCGTCGGGATGCAGGATCGAATAGAAGCGCGGGAAATCGACCTCCGCTTCCGGGGCGAGCCCGAAGAGCTTTTTAAAGTTCGCGTCACCGACGATCTTATCGAACGGCAAATCGCAATACCACATCCCGAGCTGCGAGGTATCCAGCGCCAGGTGCAGCCGTCTTTCGCTCTCGAGCAGCACGGCCTCCATCTTCTTCTGCTCGGTGATCTCAACGGTCAGGAGTGAGAGTCCGTCATCCGACGGGTAGACGCGAATGCTAAACCAACGCTCCCAGCGCTCGTTGTGATACTCGAAAGCAACGGCAGCCCGCTCAGCCATGGCGCGTCGAAGCTCCGTATCGAGGTTGGTGCCCACAGCTCCGGGAAAGAGCTCCCAAATCTTCTGGCCGAGCATCTGCTCCGCCGTCATTTGGCAAAGCTCACACGTCTGCTCATTCACGTAGGTGTAGCGCCACTCGCGATCGAGAATCGCAAACGCATCGCGGATACTCGCCAGAACCTGCTCCCGCTGGTGGAGCAGGTCGCGCACTTCATACTGCCGGCGTCGCGCCCGCAGTGCCACCTGAAGGGTGCGCGTGAGCGTCATCACACGGATCGGCCGCTCGAGCAAAGTCACATTTCCGCTCGGTCCGAAAAAGTCCACCGCCTCCCGGCTAATCTCTGTGACTGAGCCGCCGCTCGTCAGTAGCACAATTGGGAGATCCGACCACGTCGGCTGTTCGGCGAGAGCCGACTGAAGCTGCGCCGTGACGCTTGGGGACAAAGCCTCCTCCGCGAGCAGGATCGCGCCACAGCCCCCTTTTCTGACGTGGCCCACGAGCTCCTCCATGGAGCGACAGCGGACGGGCTGAAGTCCGGCATCGGCAAGCACCCTGCACGCCAGCTCCGCATCGCGGCCGAGCGGCGCGAGGATCAGGATCCACTCCTGCCTGGACTCAGAGGCGGCCGAGGGCACTGTCGGTATTCAGCATGGATTCGTGCGAACCCTGATAGTTGGGGATGCCCGAAAGCACCCCGTGAAAAGCGGTCAGCGGATCGCCCACCTCGATGCCATCGGGGCGGATCTGGAATTCGCGGATCGTCCGCTCGTGATTCCCACTGCGCTTCTTGATCACGGAGATCGCCTGCTTCACTCCACCTTGAAATTCAAAGTAGCGAAGCACGACCACCGTATCGGCGAGGTAAGTCACGTCGACGGGCGAATGCATGGAGCCCACCAAACCCTGCTGCGCGAGCATGAGGATCGAAACGACGCCCATCCGCGCCAGATAGGACAGCAGCTCATGGAGCTGAATGCTCAGGAAGCGCTCTTCCGGCATCGCGTGCAAGTAGCCATTGAGGCTGTCGATGACGATGAGGCGGACATTTCGCTCCTCCACCTCCTGGCGGATCCTGGAGGCAAACTCCCCCGGCGAAAGCTCCGCCGGATTGACTTCCGTAACGCGCAGCCGCCCACTCTCGAGGTGTTCGGCTATGTTCATCCCCAGCTGAGTCGCGCGCGTGGTGAAGGTGTCGCGCTTCTCATCGAACGTGTAACACGCGACGTTTTCGCCCCGGTTCGCCGCCGCCACCGCGTAGTGCGCGCCCAGCGTCGATTTGCCCGTACCGGGCGGGCCCATGATAAGATTGCTCGTCCCGCGATCGAGGCCGCCTTGGAGCAACTGATCGAGGCCTGCAATTCCGCTCGTAGCCGGCCCGCGATCAAACTCCGCGTGATGCTTTGAAGCGTCCAGTCGCGGAAAGACCTGCAGGCCGCCCGGCACGATATTGTAGTCGTGAAAACCGCCGCGGAACTGCTGGCCGCGGATCTTCACTACAGAGAGTCGACGTCGTTCGGCGCCATACTCGGGAGCCATCTTCTCGAGCCGGATGACTCCGTGGGCGATACTTTGCACCTCGCGATCCGACGAGTCGCTGGTTCGGTCATCCATCACGAGCACCGTGCATTTTCTCCCGGTAAAGAACTGCTTCAGCGCGAGCAGATGCCGCCGATACCGCAGAGGATTTTGCGCGAGCAGGCGGAGCTCTGAGAGCGAGTCGAAGACCACCCGCGACGGCTGAACGCGCGCGACCTCGTCCATCAACACCTGCGAAATCTGATTCAGCTCGACCTCGGCGGGGTGAAAGAGCGTGTTCTGAGACTCCGCGGCAAGGTGCCCTTCGAGCGCGGAGAGTTCGAAAATCGCCAGCTT
>DASVRY010000494.1:0-4544 GCA_036388395.1 Chthoniobacteraceae bacterium | reverse complement strand
ACAGATGACCGCAACGCCGAACCATGCGCTGCAGCGAACTGCTCCGGGCGTCACAGCCTGTGCTCCCGCCCGCAGACCTGCCCCCGCCACCTTTCCGCACAGGCTGCGCCGCCCTCCGCAGTCGCTGAGCTTGGGGTCGTTCGGCGTCGCTCGCGTGTCCCGTGTGAACGAGAGCCAAGCAAGCCACCAGTAACTCGACCCGCGAAGCAGTGACGAAGCATCTGTCACTCATTCTTCTCCGCTTGCTCATCGCTTTCGGCATCTGGCAGCTCGTTCCATTCGTCCATGCCCGGTGGGGTCATCAGTATCTCGGCGACGGTCAGGATGCTTTCGGCTTCATTCTCATCTTCTCGCTCGTTGCTCTTGCAGCCGGTGTGGCATATCTCGTTGTCGGCTCTCTGCTTCACTTCTTCCGCCGTCACCGCTCGTGGCTTGGCATCGCCGCCGCCGATACCTTTTTAGGTATTTCCTTTGCCGGTCTGCTCGCGTTTGCGGGCATCACAGCTACATACTTCGACGCGTCAGGCACCGGCGCCCCGTCCGGCGCTGAGCGTCCAAACACAGGCCGGCGATGAAGAACTCCCAATCGACCGCAACGCCGAACCATGCGCTGCAGCGAACTGCTACGGGCCGTCACGTCTGCTGCTCCCCGCAGAGCCCGCCGCGCAGCAGCCGCGCCGTCCCTCCGCAGTCGCTGAGCTTGAGGTCGTTCGGCGACTAGCACGCACAACATGACAAGCGACGTTCCAAGACTACTCAGCTGGCTTATGGTTGCTCTCTTCGCGCCCACCGCATCCTTCGCTCAGTCTGATGTCGCGGGCGCGTTGCATGTCTTACGGTCTAGCCTCAATCGCGACGAGCGGGTTCGCGCCTTGTCATTCCTGCGCGAGCAGGAGCATTTGCCAGCCACAGCGGGCTTCGAGTTGGGCAGAGCTATCCTCTGCGGGGGCGATGAGTCCGGTTATGCCGTGGACGCTTTGGCCCGCCTCGGTGATGCTGCCATCCCGATCGTTGCAAAGCTCGTGGAGGACCGCTCTCTCGACACGCAGATGCGTGCGAGTTACGTCCTGACGCGCCTCCGTAATCCCACCGAGCAGACATTCCTGCGTTCGATTCGTCCCATCCTCGACCGGCATCCGGCATCAGAACGCTTTCCTGGGATCCTCGCGCTGAGCGCGTTTCCACTCAACCCAGCGAGTGCAGCGTCGCTCACTCGCGAGCAGCTTAATGATAGCTCCTACACCTCAAAGCTTGGTGGGGCGGTTCTCGTCGCGCGACGCGCCGCCGACCCTGATCTTTTCCGCGAGATGCAGACCTCCTCATACGCGACCATTCGCTACGCAGGAGCATCGTATGCCGAGGAGTTGCGGCGGCAGCGCATGGCCACCCATAAGGTCGTAGAACCGCCCCTCCCGCCAGAAGAGGTCACCCGCCGAGCCGAAATCGAAAAGCAGTTGCAGGCACTTGCACTCGCAGCGCTCCCCGAGTGCCTCAAGTTCCTTAGCACGGCACACGACCCACACGAGAAGCTCTGTCTGCTTCATTGCCTGCGGTTCATCTACCCGCGAGTCGAGTCTGAGCGGGTTTCTATCGCGCAGAGTCTGCGGGCACTGCGGGTCGTGCGAGGATCATTACTCGACACGGAAATCCAGCAATGGCTTATCGACTACTTAGAACGGTCCAAATGAATTCCACAACGTCGCCGAACTATGCGCTGCAGCGAACAGGCCCCGCCGTCACGGCGCCTGCGTCAGACCACCGCCGCCTTTCCGCCCACCGGCAGGTGCCGCGCCCGCTCCGCCTGTCGCTGAGCTTGGGGTCGTTCGGCGACTGAGCACGTCTCCCGTGAATGACACGAATAAGACATCCACTCGGCGCGCCATCCTTCTTGTGGCGGCTCTTGCTGCTGTCGCCTGCATCGTCGTTCCCGGCTATGCACTGCACCGCAAGGCAAGCCTCACGGCAGAGGAGTCCGGTCAGCGCGCGTTACTCGCGGAGGTTCGCAAACAGCTTTCGATCTACCACCACGATCACGGATCATATCCACGCTCACTTTCGCAGCTTCAGGTCACTACCTTTGCCGATGGCTCCACTCCCGAAACGCTTCGCCAGTTCCGCTACGAGTCCAACGGCAGCACTTATACTCTCGGTTGCTACGGGGTAGCTAGCCGAGAGACGATTATCATTCAGCCGACGCCATGACACGCAACCCAACGTCGCCGAACCATGCGCTGCAGCGAACTGCTCCGCGCGTCACGCTGGCTGCTGCGGACCGCCGCGCCGCCTGCGCCCATCCTGCCCCGCCGCCTTTCCGCAGCCAGCGCGCCGCGCTCCGCAGTCGCTGAGCCTTGGACGTTCGGCGCATGAGCACCCTGGTCATGAAAACGTCGCTTCTAATTACCTTGTTCCTGATTGCCTTTGCTGTGTCCGAGTCTTCGGCACAGCAAAACGCCGGATATTGGCTTCCGGGCCACGGCGAACCGCCACTGAGTCTCGACGAGGCATACAAGAAAGCTGCCGCTGCGGTTGCGAAGCTCGATACAGCGACGGTTTCTTGGACACTTAATGCCGCCTCCCTGTCGCCAACTTACCAGAAGGGACCAACGGTCTGGGCGCACTACAGTTTTACGTTCAGTCGCCTCTTGGTGCGGACGGGGCCTCGTCAGCAATGCACAGTGACGATCAGAATGAACGGTGAAGCACAGGTCTTCCCGATCAAAAATGAACCCTAATGCGCCGAACCAAGCGCTGCAGCGAACAGGCTCCGCGGTCACGGCACCTGCGGCAGACCGCCACCACCTTGCCACCCACCGGCAGGTGCCGCGCCCGCTCCGCCTGTCGCTGAGCTTGGGGTCGTTCGGCGACTCCTAGCCGCTCACATGATTAGAGCCGTTCTTATTCTCTGCTTTACTCTATCCTTCGCCAGCAACGCGGAGGAGCCTAGGCCCGCGATCAAATCGGCAGAGGAGGCGATTCTTCGATTTCGTGAGTCTCGCGAAGCGGTGCTGAAACTCGCTCTTCCAGAACGCGTGTTCAACGCCATCGCTCCTGTATTTTCGGCAGGTTACGTTACCGTCCAGCCGATGCGGCCAGCCGACTACAAGCCTCCCTTTCGCAGTCGCCTTGTTCTCGACGCGCCATCGTTGCGTATCTTCGGATCGTTTTCCGCCGCCGCCGACTCCAGCCACCCGACATGGCGCCTCAACTACGGCACGGCTTCGCTTCCAGGTATCGCCATCTACCTCGACGGAGTTACCGGAGACATTCTTTACATCCACGACATACCCGAGGGATGACAACTCGCAAACACCCGGAATCGCCGAACCATGCGCTGCAGCGAACACGCGTCTCGGTCACGCCTGCTGCTTCCATCCTCCGCCTTTCCTCCACCACGCAGCAGTCGCGCCCGAGCCGCGTGTCGCTGAGCTATTTTCGTTCGGCGACTGAGAGCGTCTTCTATGAAGCCAGCATTTTTAATTCTACTGCATATCGGCGTCATCGGTTTACAAGCCGCCGAGCCGGAGAACACCCTCCAAGTATTCGCTGAGCAGTATCTGCGCACCTCTGCCGAGGGCCACCCAATCGTCGCTGTGACCGCATATTACAAGCGCATCGGCGACGCGAACGTGCTCAGATTCAAGATAACCAACGTGTCGGACAAGCCGCTTACGTTTGCGACACCTTTCCTCCCGTGGAGCGGTCCGCCTTTGCTCACGCTTGCCGCCCTCACAACTGACGGACACCGATTACCCAACATTTATCCGCTCATCCACCCGAATCCCTCGCCGGAGGTGACTCTTACGCCTGGCCAATCACGCCAAGGCGACTTTGACCTCCGCGATGCCATCGACTTCGCAACCGCGCCCACGGACAAAGACATTATTCTGCTCTGGAGCTACTCTTCACCCGTCGACTTTGGCCAGCGCAAACCTGTATCGACTGGAATAGCGATTATTCCGAAGCACAAATGACTCCCAAGTCGCCTAACTCGGCGCTGCAGCGAACCGCTCCGGGCGTCACGGATGCTGCTCCTCCCGCCGACCCGTCGCCGCAGCATCCGCGCCGCCCTCCGCGGTCGCTGAGCTATTTTCGTTAGGCGTCATTGCGCGCCTAAGCGAACAACACGAATCCATGTCTCGCCGCACCGTCATCGCCAGTCTCATTGCCACGGCCGGGCTATACGTGCTGAGCTACGGGCCTACAATGGGATGGCATCTCGCGCGCGGCTCCACGCCGCCCAATGGCTTGAGGGCGTTCTATGCGCCGATAGAGAGCGCTCACAGAACGCCTGTTGACGCACCATTCGCTGCCTATCTCTACCTCTGGATCTCTATTTACGGAGGACGCGTCGAGTGAAGCATCTCTCACCGAGAGCCTTCGCAGAGCATCTGTCGCAAAACCAAATGGCGCCTAACACTCCGGTCCAGCGAACGCGCTCCGCAGTCACGCTGGCTGCTCCAGACCCACAGACCCACCGGCAGACAGCGCGCCTGCTCCGCGCGTCGCTGACCTTTCTCCGTTAGGCGACTCTGACGCGCTTTCAC
>DASVRY010000493.1:0-16357 GCA_036388395.1 Chthoniobacteraceae bacterium | reverse complement strand
AAAATGTCGGCTTTACCTACGGGACGACGAGGTCCGCCGTTCACGGCATCGACCTGACCATTCCCGCCGGCAGCACCTGTGCACTGGTCGGCGCGAGCGGCGCGGGAAAGACGACTTTGCTCGCGCTCCTCCAGCGGCTTTATGATGTCGAAGAAGGCGCCATCTATATTGATGGTCACGAGATCCGCTCCGTCACCCAGGCGTCGCTGCGGGAGAATATCGCGATGGTCAATCAGGACATCTTTCTCTTCCATGACACGATCGCGAACAACATCCGCTACGGCCGACTGGATGCCACGCAGGCGGAGATAGAGGACGCGGCGCGGCAGGCGCACGCACACGACTTCATCGTGGACAAACAGCACGGCTACGAAACGGTCATCGGCGACAAAGGCTCGCTACTCAGCGGTGGACAGCAGCAGCGCATCTCGATTGCGCGCGCGTTGCTGAAAAACGCGCCGATCCTGCTGCTCGACGAGGCGACAAGCGCGCTCGACTCCGAGGCGGAAAAGCACATCCAGGCGGCGCTCGAGACGCTCTCCAGCGGTCGCACGGTGATCGCGATTGCACACCGGCTCTCAACGATTCTGAAGGCGGACCAGATCGTGGTGATGGAAGGGGGCTCGATCAAAGAGATTGGCACCCACGAGGAGTTGTTCACCAAGAGCGGCTACTATCGGCGCCTCTACGATCTGCAATTCAATCAGCACCATGGTGAAGAAGTCGCGCTGGCAGAACTCGCCGCTGCTACCTAGACTGTCGCCCGTGAGAACGCTCCCTCTTTTACTCGTCAGTGCGGCTATACTGAGTCACGCGCATGCGCAATCCGACGCGCCGATCAAAGCTACGACCACCATGCACGCCGATGGCACACGGAGCACGACGGTGACGAATCCCGACGCCCGGACGACCGAGGAGACGCTGCTGGATTCGGGTGGCAAGACCATTCGGCGCATCGTTTACGCGCTGGATGAAAGGGATCTGCCAACCGGGGCGACGATTTACGAGAAGGATGGGAAGATGAGCTTCAAATCCACGTACAAGCGTGACTCGGCGGACAGGATTTCAGAGGAGACTATCCTCTCGGCTAATGGGCAGACGCTCCGCCGGCGGGTTTATAGTTACGGGGCAAACAACAAGATCTCAGGTGTGGATGAATACGACTCGAATAACGCGCTGATCCCGCGCGCCCCCGTCAAGACCTCGCCCGCACGGCCCGACAAGAAGAAGAAGAAGCCCTGACGCTTCTGGCGGCCGGGACTCATAGGACCTATTTGGCACATCCGACCTATGTCTCGAGCCTTCATCTATGCGATAGTGGCGTTCATTGCGGGTGGAGCCGCGGGCGCTTTCCTTGTCTCTAAAGAGACGGCGCCGCGAACAGAAACGGCGCGGCTTGAGCGCCAGCTCAGCATCACGCGTGAAGAGAATGACCGGCTTCGAAGCGTCGTCACCGAAGCGGAGCGGACGAAGAAGCGGGCCGCGGGGAAGGTACACAGCGACGCTGTCGAGAAAGAGGTCGAGGCGATCCGCGGCCTCGAGTTCAAGGAGCCCGTCGATTACAATGTGCTCGGTCGGCAGGAGATCAAGCAGACCATCGCCGGGAAGCTCGACGAAGTTTTCACGGAGAAGGAGTTCCTGGATATGGCTGCGGGGCTGAGCGCGCTGGGCTTGCTGCCACCCGGCTATCCGCTGCGACAGAGCTATATCGATCTGCTCGGGGAACAGGTCGCCGCGTTTTACGATCAGCATCAGCACAAGCTCTTCATGTTTGAAGACGCCTCGCTAGACAATGCCCAGAACCGCGTGGTCCTCGCGCACGAGCTCACCCATGCGCTACAGGATCAGCACTTCAGCCTCAAGCGATTGCCGCTCGAGGCGAAGGACAACGATGACCGCTCCGCAGCCGCCGCGGCTCTCGTCGAGGGCGATGCCACGCTGGTGATGAGCGCATTCATGCTGAAGAACCTGTCGCTCGGCACAATCAAAGACAGCCTCACCGCGTCGATCACGCAGAACATGGACCAGCTCGCAAAGGCGCCGCGCTATCTTCGCGAGATGCTCGTCTTCCCCTACCTGCGCGGGCAGGAGTTTTGCGGCGCGCTCTACGGGATGGGCGGGTATGAAGCTGTATCCAAGGCTTACGCGCGGCCGCCGAGTTCCACCTCACAGATCCTGCATCCGGAAAAGTATCTAGCTGAGCCGCGTGAAGAGCCGATCACGATCCACTTTGGTAATCATGAGGTGAGCGGGCAAAAGCCTACGGCAGAGAATACGGTCGGCGAAATGGGTATGCGAATTTTGCTCTCGGAGTGGGTCGATGACTCCACGGGTGAACGCGCCGCGGCCGGGTGGCGCGGCGACCGGTATCTCTGCTACGAAGGCGGCAAGGCCCTCATTTGGAAAAGTCGCTGGGAGGGTCCGGAGGAAGCGGCAGAATTTGCCGCGGCGGAATGGGCTGCGCTGGAGAAGCGGCATCAGCTTACGGCACCGCGGAAGGAAGGCGGCCGCTACGAATCGGATGCGCCACGCGTCGTGCGGATCTTTTCGCCGAAGCCGGCGGAGGTGGTGGTGATCGACGCGGCCGATGCGGACTGGGCGGCGAAGCTCGAGGAGCAGTTTGGCAAGTGAAGAAGATCCACTATCAATGCCAGCGCTGCACCGCCTGCTGCCGCTGGCCCGGATTCGTGAAGATCGGCGACGCGGAGATCGCGGCTCTCGCGGGTTTTCTGGCAGTGAGCGAGGACGAGTTTATCCAGGGTTACACGCGGTTGCGTCCGCAGCGGGATGGGCTCGCGCTGATCGACAAACCGAATGGCGAATGTGTTTTCCTCGAAGGCAACGATTGCGTGGTGCAGACGGTGAAGCCGGTGCAGTGCAGCGGATTTCCGAATACCTGGAATTTTCCAGGGTGGCAGGAGACGTGTGAAGCGGTGCCCTCGCTTGTAGAGGAGTAAGAGCCAGGGCTCGCAGAGTGGCGCCTCAAGAAGAAGAAGAGGGCGAGATGGGTGCGCTAGACGCCAATCGGGGCATGGACGTGGCGGATGTCTTCTGCCGCGAAGGCGTAGACCACGTCTTCGGCGATGTTCTTCGCGTGATCGCCGACTCGTTCCAAATGCCGGGCGATGAAGAGCAGATTCACGTCATCCGCGATCGACTCGCGGCGCTCGGCCATACGCGTGATGAGGAACTCCGCAGCCTGGCGATTTAACTCATCCACCTCGCGGTCCCTTTGCTTGAGCGAGCGGGCAAGCCCAAGGTCGCCGCTCTGGTAGGCCTTCACCGCATCGAGCAACAGCTCAGTCGCGGAGTCGAATAGCGGACTCAACAGGCCGCGGATATCCGCATCCGGCGGGTGCGATAACTTGCGGGTTTTCTTTGCAATGCTCACCGCCTGATCCGCAGCGCGCTCGAGGTTATTGCAGACGCGCATTGCCGCGATGACCTGGCGCAGGTCCGAAGCCAGCGGCTGGAACCGCATGAGGACATCGAGCCCAATGCGATCGACTTCCTTCTCCTGCTGATCGATCTCCTCATCATCCGCGATCGTGGAGTTGCAAAGATCATCATCCTCCCGGAAAAGCCCGTCTTTCGCATTGCGCACACTCGTGGCGGTCTTCTGCGCCATGTCGAGCACCTGGTCGCGCAAAGCCGTGAGCGAGGATTCGAAGGTGGTGAGGATGTGTTTCGCCAGCTCGGGCATTTGGGGAGTTTGAGAGTTGAAGGGTGAGAGTGGAGAGGAGGCGGAGTCTCCCTTGAGCGAATGCCTCAGCCGAAGCGGCCGGTGATGTATTCTTCCGTCTGCTTCTGGCGCGGCTGACGGAACATGGCGGCGGTCGGTCCGACCTCGATGAGCTTGCCGAGGTACATGAATGCCGTGAGGTCGGAGCAGCGGCCGGCTTGCTGCATATTATGCGTCACGATGACGATCGTGAAGTCGCGCTTCAATTGCGTGAGCAACTCCTCAATCTTCATCGTGGCGATCGGATCAAGAGCGGAGCACGGCTCGTCCATGAGCAGGATCTCCGGCTGATTCGCGATCGCACGGGCGATGCAGAGCCGCTGCATCTGGCCCCCGGATAGACCCAGCGCGCTGCTGTGGAGGCGATCCTTGACCTCATCCCAAAGCGCTGAGGACGTAAGGCTGCGCTCAACCGTCTCATCGAGGCGGCGCTTGTCCGTCTGGCCCGCCATCCGGAGGCTGTAAACGACGTTGTCGTAGATCGACTTAGCGAATGGATTCGACTTCTGGAAGACCATCCCAACGCGCTTGCGCAGCGAGATCACCTCGATCTTTGGATCGTAGATGCTGCGACCTTTGACGACGATGTCGCCGCTGTGGCGGACGCCATCGACGAGATCATTCATGCGATTGAGATTCCGCAAAAGCGTCGATTTGCCGCACCCCGATGGGCCGATGAAGGCCATGACTTTCCGCTCCGGGATCGAGAGGTTGATATCGTAGAGCGCCTGCTTGGCGCCGTAGAAAAAGTTGTAGTCCTTGATCTCGATGTAGCGCTCGTCCGCAGCCACAGGTGGCGCGGGTTCGGTCGCAGCGGCCGGGACGGCCTTGATTGCGGGAGATTCCATGAGCTGCATGGCAGTGACTTTCTTTTAGAAGGCGCCCGTGCGGTAGCGGCGCCGAATGCGTTCGCGGAGAATAATCGCACCAAGATTTAGCATGACAACCAGGACGATGAGCAGAAGCGTGGTGGCGAAGACCATCGGCTTGGCCGCTTCGGAATCCGGCGATTGAAAGCCGAGATCGTAGATGTGGAAGCCGAGGTGCATGAACTTTCGCTCAAGATGCACAAAAGGCCAGATGGTATCCAAGGGCAGGCTCGGCGCGAGCTTCACCACGCCGACGAGCATGAGCGGGGCAACTTCACCCGCGCCACGCGCCATCGCGAGGATCAGACCCGTGAGGATGCCGGGGACCGCGCTCGGCAGCACGATGTGCTGGATCGTCTGCCACTTGGAAGCACCGCAGGCGAGTGAACCTTCACGCTGTCCGCGAGTCACGGCGCTGAGCGCCTCCTCGGTCGCGACGATCACCACCGGGACGGTCATGAGCGACAGCGTGAGCGCAGCCCAGAGGATGCCGCCGGTGCCGAAGGTCGGCGTCGGCAAGGTGCGCTGGAAAAAGAGGGAATCTATGGTACCACCGACGAAGTAAACGAAGAAGCCGAGCCCGAACACGCCGAAGACAATGGAAGGGACGCCGGCGAGGTTGTTCACGGCGATGCGCACTGCACGGACGAAGAATCCCTGTCGCGCATATTCGCGCAAGTAGATCGCGGCGAGCACACCGAATGGCGTCACCAGGATGCTCATGAGCAAAGTCATCACGCACGTGCCAAAGATCGCGGGAAAGATGCCGCCCTCGGTATTCGCCTCGCGCGGTTCCTCGGTGAGGAAATTCCAGCCGCGCTGGAAGAGGAGCCCGAGCCGCTGCGTCCAGCCGAGCTGATTTGGATAGTAAAAGCCGACGACCTGCCCGACGGGAATCGTCTGCTCGTGGCCGGTGGCAAGGCGATACGTGAACTGATTTTCCCCCTGCCGCTGCCGGAGCGCGCCGGCCTTTGTGGCGAGCGTCTCATACTGCTTTTGCAGCTCCGCGATCTCACCCTCGATCCGCTGGAACTCCGCAGTCCCCTCCCCAGCCGCTTTCTGGTCGAGCCGCAGATTCTGCATGCTGGCGTTGATCTTCCCGATCTCCCCGCGCTCGATCCGCATGATCTCGTGCCGGCGTTCGCCTGCCTCTTTGCTCAAGGCCTGCAGCTTCCCGTAAAACGCCATGTCGGTGCTCGGGACGGTGGTACCGTCCTGCAGCGTTAGGGCGGTTGGGAAGCCGATGACGTCGCCGTATTCCGTGCGCTCGATCCGCATGATGTCACGCGGCCAGGTGACCGCCGCGACCGACTGTCGATCGACGTAGAGAAAATTCAGCCCGTAAACGTCCTTGTTGGCCACGAACATCTGCCACTCCGTCGGCCGTTCACCGCGGGCGAGCATCGCCTCCCGCACCTCGACGTCCGGGATGATTTTCTCGCGCTGTTTCGTCACCTCACCCGCGATCGATTTCGCGCCCATGAAGCTCGCGGGGTTTCCCTCGGCAAAGGTGATCTGCGCCACGGGCCGCGCCCAAAAGACGCTGAGGCCATTGACTACGATCACGCTGAGCAATCCGACGACCATGAGCAGGCCGAGGCTGAGCCCGATCGAGCAGAGCCAGACGAGCGGCTCACCCGGAGTGCGGGTCTGCGCGCGCGGATCGAAGCTTTTGACAGAAGCGTGCATGGGGAAGCCTTAGACGGTCTTGTATTTCTCGCGGAGCCGCTGCCGGAGGATCTCAGCGACAGTATTGACGAAGAAAGTCATGAGGAAGAGCAGCATCGCGCCGAGGAAAAGCGTGCGGTAGAGCGTGCTGTGATGCGGCGCTTCAGGCAACTCGACGGCGATGTTTGCCGAGAGTGTGCGCATCCCTGAGAAGATATTCAGGTCCATCACGGGTGTATTTCCGGTGGCCATGACGACGATCATCGTCTCGCCGACGGCGCGGCCGAGGCCGATCATCAGTGCGGAAAAAATGCCGGCGGAGGCGGTCGGCACGACGATGCGCATCGCGGTTTGCCAGCGGCTGCCGCCCAGCGCGAGCGAGGCACTGCGCAGCGTATCCGGCACATTCGAGAGCGCGTCTTCAGCGATGGTGAAGATAATGGGGATGACTGCAAATCCCATCATGAACCCGACGACCAACGAATTGCGCTGCTCATAGCTGGCGCCGGTCACCGACGGCCACCAGAGGCGGAAGTCGGCGATCTTGTGTCCGGTTAATGGGTCGGTGACGACGAAGAGGTACTTCTCCAACGTAGGGCCGAACTCCCAGGAGACGTAAAAAACGAGAACCAAGACCGGAAGAAAGACGAAGAATTCGTAACCGGCGGGAATCATCCGCCGCTTCCGATACGGCAATGAACTCCACCCGAAGCCGATACTGACGGCGGCGAGCGGCAGCAAAACCACGAGCAGGAGGAGCGAAGGGACGCGCTGCTCGATCAGCGGCGCGACCCACAACGCGGCCAAAAAGCCGAGCACGACGGACGGCAGTGAGGCCATGATCTCCATGGTCGGCTTGATCACCGTCTTGTATTTCGCCGTGAGGAACTGCGACGTGTAGAGCGCCGCGAGCAGAGCCACCGGGACAGCGAAGAGCATCGCGTAGAATGTGCCCTTCAGCGTGCCGACGATCAGCGGAGCGAGTGAAAGCTTTGGCTCGAATTCATCCGAACCGCCGGTGGACTGCCACTGGTAGCTTGGCTCAGAATAGCCTTCGTACCAGACCTTGGCGAAGAGTGCCTTGAAGCTAGTCTCTGGATGCGGATCCTGGAGATCGAACAGGTGGAGCTTCGACTCCGTGTCGAGGAAGAGCAGCCGGTGATATTTTCCACTGATCCGCGCCTGCGCCACCGTGAAGGGCAGCTCTTCTTCCCAGCGGATCTCTTCCGTGGTTGAGAAACGCAACGAGGCGAATTTCCCTGCGCCGGTGAGAAACGCCTTGTTCCGCAAGCTCCCAGCGTAAAAGGAAGCCGCACCGGGCAACTCAGGGAATTGCTTCGTCTGCACGAAGGTGCGCGTGTCGCTGCCCTCGGGGCGAAGCAAGCTGAAGACGCGGTTTACTCCCGAGGCGCTGCTGAGCACGAGCGAGACGTCGCCGAAGAGGAAGTTCATCGACGCCACGGTCGGATCGGCGAGGTCGCCAAACGGGCGGAATGATTGCCGCAGCTCAAACTCCTCCCCGCTGCGGAAGAAATACTGAATGTCACCCTCAGTGGTCAGCACGATGACGCTGTCGGCCTGCGAGCTGACGAGCAGGCCAACTGGCTTGCCCTTGAGCAGCGGCGTGAGGTTGTAAGTCTTGTCCACGACGAGCTTGCCCGCACCGATCAGGCTGCGTTTGCGCGTCATCCGCACCGCATGCAACTCGGCTTGGTCGCCGATTTGTTGGATGCCGGCGATGAGCTTGGCGTCTCCGGAATCGCCGAAATCGATTTCCGCAATCGCCGCCCCGGGATTCCCGAGCGGGATCGCTTCGTTTGCTTTGGCGTTCTGCACCACCTTCCCTTTGCCGGCGCTGAAATCGACCGAGTAATTCAGCGGCACGATCGAGACGGTGCCGTTGCTCAGCGCGAAAATGAGTTCCTGCCGGCGGTCACTGTAGTTCAGCGCTGAGATGCTCGGTGGCGCAGCGCCTTCCGCGGCTGGCGGGATAATGCCGAGGTCGACCTCTGAGGTTGCGCCTCCGGCCTCCACATCGATGAAGAGGAGCTTCCCCTGCGGTTGCACGACAAAGGGCAGCAGTGCGCTTTCATCCGAGCCCACCAGCGGATATTCCGCCTTCGGCAAGGCAACGGTCGCCAGTTCCTTTACCTTGGCCCCCTGAAAGAGCGGCACAATCTGGATCAGGATATAAAGGAAGATCCCAAGGACGGCCGTGATCACGAGCACGCCGCCGATCTTGATGAAATGGGTCATGAACCGATCGAAGAGCAGAGTCTTCCGAGACGGTTCGAAACGCGAAGCATCAGGTGCGCGATCACTCATGAGGACGGGGTGCGGTCCAGCGTGGCAGCAGCCAAAGGAGAATTGGAGCTAAAAAGGATCAGGGAAAAAGCCAACAGCTCCCTGACGCGGGAAAGGCGGGAGCGTGACTTTGCACGCTCCCGCCCAATCAGCAATTTACTTTCCCGGAGATTACTTGTTTGCGGCGAGGGCTTCCTCGACCACTTCCTTGGGCAGCGGGAAATAGCCGTCCTTCACGACGACCTCCTGGCCTTGCTTGGAGAGGACAAATTTCAGGAACTCCTGGGTGAGCTTATCCATCGGCGCGTTGGGCTTCTTATTGATGTAGACGTAGAGGAACCGGGCCAGCGGGTAATCGCCGGTTACGCAATTTTCGTAAGTCGGCTCGACGAACTTGCCGGTTTCACCGAGCGGCACGGCCTTCACTTCGGAGGTTTTGTAGCCAATGCCGGAGTACCCGATGCCAGCGAGATCGCTGCCAACGCCCTGGACGACGGCCGAGGAGCCGGGCTGCTCTTTCACAGAGGACTTGAAGTCGCCCTTCTTGAGCGCGACTTCCTTGAAGAAGCCGTAGGTGCCGGAGGCGCTGTTCCGGCCATACATCGAGAATGGCTTGGCCGCCCACTGGCCGGTCAGGCCGAGTTCACCCCAATTTGCGATCTCCTTGCCACCTGCCTTTTTGGTGCTGGAGAAGATGCTATCGACCTGCTGCATCGTGAGGCCTTTCACGGGATTGTCCTTGTGGACGTAAACTGCGAGTGCATCTACGCACACCTTCACCGCTGTCGGCTTATACCCGTACTTCTTTTCGAATTTATCGATCTCGTCGCCCTTCATGTCGCGGCTCATCGGCCCGAGCTGGGCGGTGCCTTCGATGAGTGCGGGTGGCGCAGTCGAGGAGCCTTTGCCTTCGATCTGGATATTTACGTTCGGGTAGCTCGCTTTAAAGCCTTCAGCCAGAGGGTCATGAGGTTGTTCAGCGTGTCGGAGCCGATCGAATTGAGATTGCCAGTGACGCCGCTTGTCTTGGCGTAGGGCTTGATCGCGGGATCAACCTGGACCGCTTGCGCCATGGCGCTCGTCGGCGCAAAGGCGACCGTCGCAACCGCTGCGGTGAGCAGCGTGAGGGTGCTGGTGAGAATGGACTTTTGCATGGGTATTTCTGGTGTGTTGATGGCCGCGGAAACCGCAGCGCTGGACGTGGGGAATATTCAAGGCCTCCCGAGAGGGCGGAAGAACATAGTTGTTACAATCAGATGGCGAGGAATTTCCAGCGAGGATTCAGGTGCGTTGCGCTGAAATGGACTACTTCTCGCTTCTCAAGGTTTGGAACGGTGGCCCGGCAGGAGTGACCCAGGACCGTGCTCGGCAATCGGAGCCAGCTCCATTCCTCCGGAGGGCTAGAACGGTGGCAATCAGGTGCCTGGGAAAAGTCGGACTTTTCAGGACTGCAACCGCATGCCCTAATCCGTCGTCCAGCCCAGCTATCCGACATGACGAACCAACTATTTCTGCTTGCCCTGGTGCTGCTTGGGATTGCCGGAGCGCCGCTCGGGCTTTGTCAAAGCAACCCCACTCCCAAGTATGAGGATTACATTCGCACCGCTATCCCAAGCAAAAAGGAGATCGATGTATTCCTGAATGAGCTATCCTGGGCGAAATTCGACCCGGATCTCGGATACATCCTGGGAAACTATATCCCACGTGATGGGGTGGATAAAAGCTCCACTATTTCGACTGCGCAGGCCAACGGAGCACGGCGCTCCTTCATTTATACAGACAAGCCTTGTCGTATAAACACCTACGGCAACAGCTTCACGCAATGCCATCAGGTAAGCGATGGCGAAACCTGGCAGGAATATCTCGCCGCCCACCTTGGCGAGCCCATTCGTAATTTCGGAATGGGAGGGTACGGCGTGAATCAGGCCTACCGACGCATGGTTAAGAACGAACAAACAGCGATCAAAGCAGAGTATCTAGTATTTTATATTTGGGGTGATGACCACGTCCGGAGCTTGTTCCGTTGCCGCTATGTGACGGTCCACGGGTGGATGAAAGACCAGGAAGCTCATGAGGGTATCGGTAGGATGTTTCATGCCAATTTCTGGCCCAACGTCGAAATGAATCTGGGGACAGGCCAACTGGAGGAACATGAAAGCCGCATTCGTCAGAAGTCTGACTTGTACCGCATGACTGACGGTGAATGGATGTACGAAAACCTCAAAGACGATCTCGCACTGCAGATGGCTTTATACAAGGACGGCAAGATCAGCGATATCGATACGACGAAGCTCAAGAGGCTCGCTGATCACCTGGGTCACAAGATCTCTCTTGATGATCCAAACCCAACGAAGGAGGCCGTATCGCAGCTAGTCGACAAATATGCATTTGCCGCCACCAAATACCTCTTGAACAAGGTGAAGGCATTTGCGGCGGAAAATGAGAGGAAGGTGTTGATCGTTGTCTTCGATCCCTACCGCGTCACGAAATCACTACTGCGACAAAAAGAGCGCTACGATCAGGAAATCATCGATTTCCTGCGCCTGGGGGAATTCAACTATTTCGACATGAACCTGGTTCATCTCGATGACTTCAAGAGCTTCAATCTAAGTATCGACGACTACTTCAAGCGATATTTCATCGGGCATTACAGCCCCGCCGGGAATCACTTCTTCGCTCATTCTATAAAGCCGAAGATTGTGGAGTGGCTGAACCCAAAGCCGATTACCTACAAGGAAAGCGACAAGCAGATGACGGAATTCAAGGGCTATCTGGAAGGGCTTTAGGACCAGTGTTATGTCTGGAATAGATCCAGGCGAGTATCGGGTCGCGCTCTGTTTTACGACCGTCCTACCGTTCGCACTTCCGACCTCCCTCAGTGACGGCGCGGCAGCTGCAGCAGCAACTCGTTAGCGGAAGTTTAGCGCGACTCCGCTGCTCTCACTTGCGGTAAGGCCAGGTGTCCGTGCGGAAGGGCGATGCTGGCAGCCCGGCCTCGTTTACAAGATTCACCTCCGGGTTATCCGCCCAGCCATAGCGGACGGCAACCGGCTTTGCCACTTCGGCGCTCGAGAGGACGACGTGGTCGCCCTGGATCTCTGCATCTGCCCAGACAAATTTCTGGTCTTCACCGGCGATCGCAAAGCCCTTGAGCTTGTCACCTGTGGCCGGTTTCAGACCCTCCGCATGCCGGAAGCTGAGCCGCACTTTCCCTTCTTCGATCTGGCTACCCGAAAAGAGCGGGCCGGAAGATTCCACCTCCTGGAAGTAAACCGTGGCCTCTGCCGCTAGTGCGAGTCGGCGACCGACGTCCTGCTTATTTTTAGGGTGAATGTCGCCGCCTTCGCCGATGTCGATGGCCACCGCCATCGCGGTTCGAGGCAGCTCGAGCGTCATGAGTTGCGCCTCCCGCAGCTCGGCCCACTGGCTTTCCTCCGGCTGACCCGTCGGTGCAACATTGCGGGCGTTGAAGTTCGCCAATTGCACGAAGAGGAAAGGCAGCTCCGAGCCCCAGAGCTGGCGCCAGCTCATGATCATCGTCGGGAAAAGCTTGCGGTAAAGAGCCGCCTGGGAGGCGTTTGATTCGCCCTGATACCAGATCACTCCCTGGATGCCATAAGGAATCAGAGGAGCAATCATGCCGTTGAAGAGTGAACCGGGAGCACCCTCTGCGTCCCCGCCACGCGGTGCGTGCGGCCCATTCGGCGGCTTTGCTCCCTCTGCCTTCGCCTTCTCGGCGGCTTCCTTCCACGTGACCATCGCAGCGTCGTATTTCGCCTTTGCCTCTGGGTAAGCTGCCTTCACCCTCTCCCACGATTCGAGGATCGGCTTGAACTCCGGACCCGCTGCCAGCACCGAAGCAGGCGTCCAATATTCCGCCGGCGTTCCACCCCACGAGCTGTGAATGAGCCCCACCGGCACCTTCAGATCCTGGTGAAGCTTTCGGCCAAAGTAGTAGGCGACAGCAGAAAAGCGGGGAGCGGTCTTTGGCGTGCAAACCTCCCACTTACCCTCGCAGTTCGATTGTGGCTCGAGGTGCGGGACCCGATTCACCCTGAACATACGGATCTGCGGGTAATTCGCGGCCGCGATCTCCTCTTGCGGATTGGCGGAAGCGGCCACGCTCCACTCCATATTGGATTGTCCCGAGCCGAGCCACACTTCGCCGACAAGAACGTCGCGGATCGTCACTGTGTTCGTGCCTGCGATGACTAGCTCGCCGCTCGTGCCGGCCTTCAATGCGCCGAATTGCACACGCCATTTCCCCTCGGGGTCAGCCGCGGTGTCGAGCTTCTGACCGGCAAAGCTGACGCTCACCTTCTCCTGAGGGTCGGCCCAACCCCAGACTGTGGCAGCGGATTCCTGCTGCAGCACCATGTGATCGCTGATCAAGGCAGGCAACCGGACATCAGCAGACGCCACGGTCGAGGAAAGGAGAAGAATCGGAAGCAGCGCCCGGGGAACGAGGGAAGTCGTCATGGAGGAAAGTTGGATAAGACCTCGCCGTGGCGCGAGCGGAAAACCGCGCTTCGTCGGCGCGGGCGGAAAAGGGATTTCACCACGGAGAGCGCGGAGGACACGGAGAGGGAGCGGGGCAGTGCGCGCTCCTCTCTTACCTAGAGTGCTCGAGCGGAACGGAGCCGCCGCAACCGAAAGCGGCGGGCTGGGCCGCGTCAAAGGCTTCCAACATCATCTTCGATTCCTGCCTTCCTGCCTTCCAGATTCCTTCCCGAGTAATCCAGCGCCAATCGAAGGCTCAGGCGAGCGGCGACTCTTCGTAGCGCGCGAGGAGATCAGCCGGATCGCGAAAAATCGCCACCGCCCCGCTCAACGACTCTTTGGGGAATCCGCCGCACAGCACAGCGATGGTCCGAAGATCGATCTTCGCCGCGGCCTCGATATCGTAGGGCGTGTCGCCGATGACAATCACCTCTTCCACCGGCGGGTTGCCGAGCTCCTCAAGCGCCGCCGCAAAAATATCAGGATGGGGCTTCGACCTCTCCACGTCATCGGCCGACGTCTCCGCTTTAATCAGGTCCTCGATCCCGGCGCGCTTCTTGTATTCGCTCAGCTCTTCGCCAGCGGCCGAGGAAGCCAGAGCCACGCGTTTCCCTTTCGCGAGGAGAAACTCCACCAGCTCCCGCACCTTCGGAAAGCCCTTCACCTGCGGCATGTACTTCTCTGCGAAAAGCTCGGTCCGCCACTTCGTGATCTCCTTGCCGCGTTCGCGCACCTCTTCTTCACTCCAGAAAACGGGCATGAGCTGATCGGAACCTTTGCCGATCTGCTCGCGGACCTTTTCAAAGGGCGCATCCTTCCCGAAGTGCCGCAGCGCCTCGAGCCACGCGTGTGCGTGTAGATCGACGGAGTCGATCAGCGTGCCGTCCACATCGAAAATTACGTAGCGAATCATGGCTCATGCAGTTCGGCAGGCAACGGCGCCGCGGCTGCACAGACCGCGAGATTCGTGCTGCACCCCGACCGGCCGATTATGGAACTTGCTGCATCCGGGAATTACCTGAGGATAGTTTCCAGTAGGAATGACCTCCCGACGCATGCGTTTGCTGGCGAGCCTCGCTCTCGTAGCGATCGCTTCTGCCGCGACCATGGCCGTGGAGCCGCTGGGGACGGGCACTCCGTTCCTGCTTTTCTTTGCCGCGGTGGCGCTCTCCACCTCCGTCGGCGGACGGACCGGTGGGATCGTCGCGGTCATCGGATCGCTGCTGGCGAGCTGGTATTGGGTCCTCCCGCCCTTCGGCGCCATGGCGCTGGATCCCATTACGCTTCTTCGCCTCGCCGGCTTTCTCGCCGTCGCCTCTCTCATCGTTTGGATCATCGTGCAGCGTTACCGCGTCGAGTTGGAGCTGGAACTCCAGCGCCGCTGGCTGGAGCAGACCCTGAAGAGCATCGGCGACGCAGTGATCGCGACGGATGTCGCCGGCAAAGTCGTCTTTATGAATGAAGCCGCCGAGCGGCTCAGCGGATGGAACATCGCCGACTCTCGTGGTCGTCCACTCACGGACGTTTTCCGGATCATCAACGAAGACACTCGCGCGCCTGTGGAGAATCCCGCCGAGCGCGTCCTGCGGGAAGGAATCACCGTCGGGCTCGCGAATCACACAGTCCTGATTTCCCGCACGGGCACGGAGTCACCCATCGAAGACAGCGCCGCCCCGATTCTCACCAAGGGCGGCACGCTCGCGGGCGTGATCCTCGTGTTTCACGACGTCGCGGATAAGCGGGAGCGTGAGCGCCGGCTCCAGGAGAGCGAGAAGCGGTTCCGCAATGTCTTCAATCAGCAGTTTCAGTTCATGGCCCTGCTCTCGCCGGAAGGGCGCGTGATCGAGATCAATAACCTCCCGCTCCAGATCGGCGGAGCCTCGCGGGAGGAAGTGCTCGGACAGCTTTTCTGGGAGACGATCTGGTGGAAAGGCCTGCCTGAGATGCAGACGCGCTGGCCGAAGCGCCTCGCCGAAGCCGCTGCGGCCGACGGGCCCGTGCTGAGCAAGGATGAATTCCAGACCGCCGACGGTGAGGTCCGATGCGCCGATGCGTCTCTTACCGCGGTGAAAGACGCCGCGGGCGCAGTGGAGTTTTTCATCGTCCAGGCGAGCGACAGCACCGATCGGGTGCGCGGCGAACAGACCTTGCGAGAGAACGAAGGGCGTCTACGCTTTCTCCACAATTTGGCGGAAGCCACCCGTCCTCAGGAAAATGCCGCGGTCCTCATGCAAACAGCCGCGCGACGCCTCGGTGAGCATCTGCAAGTCTCGCGCTGCGCCTACGCCGAGGTGCAGGAGGATGGGGAGGGATTTACGATCATCGGCGATTATACGGATGGTTTCGCGAGCAGCATAGGCGATTACCGGCTCTCGCAATTTGGTCCCCGGGCCAGGGAGAAGATGCACACTGGGAAAACGCTCGTGGTGCAGGACGTGCAGGCCGAGCTTGCACCGGAGGAAGGGGGCGAAACCTTTCAGGCGATCGGGATCCAGGCGATTATCTGCTGCCCTTTGCTCAAAGAAGGGCAGCTCCGCGCGATGATGGCGGTGCATCAGTGCAGCGGGCCGCGCCACTGGACGCCCGCTGAGGTTTCACTGGTCGAAGAGGTGGTGGAACGGTCCTGGGCGTATCTGGAGCGAGCCCGCACCGAAGCGGCTTTGCGCCAGCGCGAAGAGCAGCTTCGCCTCGCCATGGCCGCGACATCACTGGGAATCTGGGATCTTTCCCCAATGACGGGAGAACTCCGGTGGGACACCCGCTGCAAAGAGCTTTTCGGCCTGCCGCCCGGGGCGGAGGTGAGCTACCAGACCTTCCTAGACGGTGTGCATTCGGAGGACCGCACGTATGCCGACGAAGCGGCGCGCCGAGCCTTCTCCACCGGGGGCGACGGGCTCTTTGATGTGGAATACCGGACGATCGGCTTGCAGGACGGGGTGGAGCGTTGGGTGCGGGCGACTGGCCGCGCGATCTTCAACGAGCAAAAGGAGGCGACGCGTTTCATCGGAACGATCCAGGACATCACCGCAGCCAAGCGCACGGAAGAGGCCCTCCGAACTGCAAAGGAAGAGGCCGAGGCCGCCTCTCGTGCCAAGGATAGCTTCCTCGCCGCCCTATCCCACGAGCTGCGGACGCCACTCACGCCAGTGCTCATGACGGCGACCGCGCTGCACGAGGACGAACAACTGCCCACCGAAATCCGCGGACAGCTCGGCATGATCCGGCGGAATGTCGAACTCGAAGCTCGGCTGATCGACGATCTACTGGATCTCAC
>DASVRY010000492.1:0-5323 GCA_036388395.1 Chthoniobacteraceae bacterium | reverse complement strand
GACCACGATTGCCGGGAAGGCATTTGCGGGACGTGTTCGCTGACGATCAACGGCATCCCACATGGCCCGAGCGCGACGACGACGTGTCAGCTTTACATGCGGCACTTCAAAGATGGCGAAACCATCTATGTGGAGCCATTCCGTGCGCGGGCTTTCCCGATAATCAAGGATCTCGTCTGCAACCGCGGCGCGCTCGATCGCGTTCAGAGTTCAGGCGGCTTTGTGACCGCTCAAGTCGGCTCTGCTCCGGACGGGAACGCGATTCTCGTTTCCAAGGTGGACGCTGACCGTGCGATGGAAGCGGCAGCCTGCATTCAATGCGGCGCCTGCGTGGCGGCGTGTCCGAACGCCTCAGCGATGCTCTTCGTTGGCGCGAAGATTTCTCACCTGGCCTATCTGCCGCAAGGCCAGCCCGAGCGGGAGCGCCGCGTGCTGAAGATGGTTCGCACGATGGACGAGGAAGGCTTCGGTAACTGCTCCAACTACTTCGAGTGCGAAGCGGTCTGCCCGGCGGACATTCCCGGCTCCGTGATCACGAAGTTGAACCGCGAGTTTGTAGCCGCAGCCGCAAAGCAAACAATCAGCTAGAGCGAAGGAAGCCGGCATCGCTCCGGGTCCGGGTTTGCGCACAAACTTTCGGCGTAGATAGCTACCCGGTTAAGGTGCGCTTGCGTCAACTAGTCGACGCAAGCGCGTCCAATGATCATCCGTGCGATTGATGTCGAGTAGTCTCGAGATTGACTGAGCGGCAAGGAGAACGAAGCGGCAGCGAACACAGCCAACCCTTTACGAACGGGGTTGGCTGTTTAGTTAGTTCGCGCTGACAACAACTCCGCTAGATTGCGGCTGCGATGGCTTCTCCCATCTCGCGGGTGCCGACACGCTGAGTGCCTTCTGAGTAGATATCGCCGGTGCGGAGGCCTTGATCGATGACGGAACGAACCGCAGCTTCAATAGCATCCGCAGCCGCGGGTTCACCGAGCGAGTAACGAAGCATCATCGCGGCGGAGAGAATCTGCGCGATTGGGTTGGCGATCCCCTTCCCTGCGATGTCGGGCGCTGTTCCGCCGCTCGGCTCGAAGAGGCCGAAGCGGCCAGTCGGCGTTACCTTCAGGCCGAGCGATGCGCTCGGCAGCATGCCTAGTGATCCGGTGATCATCGCCATTTCATCGCTCAGAATGTCCCCGAAGAGGTTCTCCGCGAGCACTACGTCGAAGCTCTTTGGATTCTTGATGAGCTGCATGGCGGCGTTGTCAACGTAGAGGTGCTGTAGCGTCACGTCCGGATAGCTTTTGGCTAATTCAGTCACCGTCTTGCGCCAAAGGACGCCGTTCTCGAGCACGTTGGCTTTATCGATCGAAGTGACTAGCTTGCGTCGACCTTGCGCGGCCTTGAAGGCGACGTGGGCGATCCGCTCGATCTCGCTCTTCTTGTAAACCATCGTGTCTATCGCCACGGGCTCGCCATCCTGCTCGTGCTGGCCTTTTGGCTGGCCGAAATAGAGGCCGCCGGTCAGCTCGCGCACACAGAGCACATCGAAGCCGCCCTCCACGATCGAGTCCTTGATCGGGGACGCGTGAGTTAGCTTCGGAAAGCAGACCGCCGGGCGCAGATTGGCAAAGAGGGCGAAGTGCTTGCGCAACGGCAGCAAGGCAGCGCGCTCAGGCTGCTCGTTGGGCGGCAGCGTTTCCCATTTCGGACCACCGACAGAGCCAAAGAGAATCGCATCGGCTTCACCACAGATCCGCAAAGTTTCCGCGGGCAATGCCATGCCGTCCACGTCGATCGCAGCCCCGCCGACACGCGCTTCGTTCAGCTCAAAGGAGAGGGCGAACTTCTTCTCGACGGCGGCCAGGACGCGGCGAGCTTCAGCCATCACTTCGGGACCGATGCCGTCTCCGGGAAGGACGGCGATTTTGAAAGATTTCATGAGGGCGCAGAGAGTAGTGAACCGCAGCCGTTTGCCAATACCGGACGTTTACCGCAGATCGCACTTGGGTGTTGGACGTAGGCTGCGGGAAGTTGGATGTTCTCCCCCCATGCCCGCCGAGCTTTTCCCCGACGACGATAGCATTTATCAGATCCGCACGCGCGCTCCGGGGCCGACCGGCAGTCTGCCGCTTACTGAAGAGATGCTGCGGCAGAGCCCCAGTGGCGACATCTTCGGGCTGACGCAGAATGTCGGCATGGGTTGGAATCCTGCAGAGTCGGCCGGCCGGCAGTTCCTGATCCTGAGCACGCAGGGCGGCTTGCGCGCGCCGGATGGGACGCCCGTGGCGCTCGGCTATCACACAGGGCATTGGGAGATCGGGCTGCTCGTCGAAGCCGCTGCGCGTGAGTTTCGCCGCCGCGGCACCGTTCCCTTCTCCGCGTATTGTTCGGATCCGTGCGACGGGCGCACGCAGGGGACAGTCGGGATGTTCGACAGCCTGCCCTACCGCAACGATGCGGCGCTGATTTTCCGCCGACTCGCCCGTTCGCTGCCGCGACGCGTCGGCGTGCTCGGTGTGGCGACGTGCGACAAAGGTCTTCCTGCGATGATGATGGCACTTGCGGGCCTGCCGGATCTACCGTCGGTGATCGTTCCCGGCGGAGTGACGCTCCCGCCCACCGATGGCGAGGATGCCGGCGCGGTGCAGACGATCGGCGCGCGATTTTCGCGTGGGCTGCTGAGTCTGCAGGAAGCGGCAGATCTCGGTTGCCGCGCGTGCGGTTCAGCCGGCGGCGGGTGCCAATTCCTCGGGACGGCCGCCACCTCGCAAGTCGTCGCTGAAGCCCTCGGGATGGCGCTTCCGCATTCGGCGCTTGCGCCGTCAGGACAGCCCGTCTGGACAGAACTCGCCGTGCGCTCAGCCGCCGCCCTCGTGCAACTCGAGGAGAAGCGCAGCACGATGCGCGACATCCTCACACCGGGCGCGATTCGCAATGCCATGGTCGTTCATGCGGCGTTCGGCGGTTCGACGAACCTGCTGCTGCACATCCCGGCCATCGCACACGCCGCAGGTTTGCCGCGCCCGCTGGTGAATGACTGGATCGAGGTTAATCGCCAGACTCCGCGCCTCGTCGACGTGCTGCCGAATGGCCCGCAGTATCACCCGACGGTGCGCGCCTTTCTCGCTGGCGGTGTGCCGGAAGTGATGCTCCACCTGCGCACGCTCGGTCTGCTCGACACAACGGTGCAGACGGCGACCGGCCACACCCTTGGAGAAAATCTCGACGCATGGGAGAAGAGCGCGCGCCGCACGAAGTTTCGCGAACTTTTGCGGACGCACGACGGCGTTGATCCCGATGATGTGATCATGTCCCCGAAAGATGCAGGCGCGCGGGGACTCACTGGCACCGTGGTGTTTCCCGTCGGGAACCTCGCGCCAGAAGGCTCGGTCAATAAGAGCACCTCCATCGACCCGAGCGTGGTCGACGCAGATGGATGGTTCCGCCTCGAAGGTCCTGCGCGCGTTTTCACCAGTGAAGCAGCGGGGATTGCAGCGATCCGCGAAGGGCGCATTCAGGCTGGCGACGTGATGGTCATCGCCGGAATTGGGCCGATGGGGACTGGGATGGAGGAGACGTATCAGATCACGTCCGCGCTGAAGCATCTGCCCTTTGGCAAACACGTCGCGCTGCTCACCGATGCCCGGTTCTCCGGGGTTTCGACAGGCGCGTGCATCGGCCACATCGGACCCGAAGCGCTCGCCGGCGGCCCCTTGGGAAAGCTGCGCGAAGGTGACGTGATTCGCGTGGAAATCGATCGAGTAGGGATGATCGGCAGTGTGGATTTTGTCGGAGAAGGAAACCTGCGCTACACCCGCGAAGAGGGCGCAAGCGTCCTCGCGCAACGGCCGCTGCGTGACGACCTCGCTCCACACGCGAAGCTGCCGGACGACACACGCCTTTGGGCTGCGCTTCAGGCGGTCGGCGGCGGCACGTGGGGCGGGTGTGTCTTCGATGTTGAAGCGATCGTGGCGCGGCTCAACGCATCCGGACCTGCGTGACTAGGGCTGAGCAGGTGCCGTCTCGTTTAGGTAAATCTTCGAGTTCCTGGTCGCGCGTCCAGAGGCGATGATGTCGAGCTTCCCGTCTCCGTTGAGATCGGCGAGTTGCAGGTCTTCACAGGCCATATCATCTGCATCGATCATGGTCTCCCGCCACTGCTCACCTTTCGGGTCGAGTGGCGTCCAGACAGCGACGCCAGTGGTGCTGTCCGGCGCACCAGGCTTTCCGCGCCATCCGCCCACGATCTGATCACCGTCGCTGCCGAGCAAACCGCCAATCGCAAGAGCATGGCCCTCGGAAAGTTTGTCTGAAAGCACAATGCGTGTGGCGGGCACCAGCTGCGCGTCTACTCCTTGCTTAAGATGAGTGTAGACGACGAGCTGGTTGCCGTGCATCGGCTCGATCGTCGCGAGCACCACCTCGTCGAGAGAAATCTCACCGATCCGAATCTCGCCAATTCCGGCCGACGGCATCTCTGTGCCGGTGCCCATCCACACATTCTTCCGCCACGGTCCACCATCCGCCCGCTCAGATCAACGATCCGGCCGGTGAGTGGAAGACTGAACTCATCGACGATTCGATGCACCAGACGCAGCGGAGCACTCGAACAGCCGCGCGGCCGTGGAGCGGGAGGACGACCAACGCCCAGTCACGACGCCCCGGAGGTGTGCGCTTGCCCGCGGCTCCGGGGCTTCCGGAGTGAAATACCTTACTCCACCGCATCCTGTGCGTGGTCGGCTCGGCGTGGAGCCTCACGGGTTGCCATTGCTGCGTGCGATCTGCCGGTGGGATGAGATAGAAAACGGCGCCGCTGTTTTCTGTATCACTTGGATTCCATTCGGCACCGACTGCTACTTCGCACTTCCCGTCGCCGTCGATATCTTGCGCCGCAATGCAGACGTTGTCCTTCTCCGTGAGATTCTCGGCCAGGATGAACTTCTGCCAGGCACCCTCGTTTCCGATTTTCTCCGGGCCAGGATTGCGATACCAGACGAACTGCTTCTTGTCCGCGAGGAGGATGTCCAGGAGCTTGTCGCCATCCACATCAGCGACTGCCACGCCGTAGCCGATCTGGATGCGGGGATCGATGGTCACGTGGCGAAACCTGGGTTCGGGAGGTGCCGCAATCGCGGCCGAGGCTGCGATCAGCAAAGTGAGGATAAACGGCGTCGGGTTCATTGCAGGGGAATTCGGGCTAGCGCTATGTCGTGCAGTTGAGTGATGAAGAATTATTGTGAGCGCCCGTTTTGGCGCGAACTTCAAGGAGCCGAGCATCGTCAGAGGAATACCGCCCCGGAGCTGACGCTCTGTGCCCTTTCGCCGTGCGGAG
>DASVRY010000491.1:0-1858 GCA_036388395.1 Chthoniobacteraceae bacterium | reverse complement strand
ATGTTCGTGAATATCCACGACCGTACCGACCCATTCGCGCACTTCCGTAGCGGAATCGAAGATGGGAACCGCCCGCACCTCGAAATGGCGGTGCTCTTGTGAGGCCTGATTCCAAACGCGGCCTGCACCAAACCAGCGGGTGCTGCTCGCAACGGCTTCCTGCCACTGCGCGCGAAGCCGTTCACGATCGCTTTCGTGAATCATGGCCAGCCACCCGGTGCCGCGTTGTTCCTCCCAGCTTTGCCCGGTGTAAGCCTCCCAAGCTTCCTGCGGTTCCACGAATTCGCCCGTTGGCCCTGAAGTCCACACAATCGAACTCGTTGCGGCGACGAGAGATCGATAGCGCTCTTCGCTTTGCCTGAGCGCGTCCTCGACGCCTTTCTGCGCTGTGAGATCGAGGATGAAGGCGATGGCCTCATCTCGTTCTTCGCCGAGCAGGGCGAAGCCGATCAGCACCGGAACTCGGTGCCCATTGCGGTGAATGTAATCCTTGCGATAAGGCTGGCAGAAGCCGTGCAGCTGCGCCTCGGCGATCGCGTGCTCGTCCTTGAGCAGGTGCTCCGCGGGTGTGATCTGGTCCCAGCGAACGAGGCCGCCGGTCAGCTCGTGCCGGGTAAAGCCGGTGATCCGAAGAAACTCGTCATTCGCTTCACGAACATTGCCGTAGATGTCGGCCGAGATGACGCCGATGATGTTCGCCTCGACAAGGCCGCGAGTCCGAATTTCGCTTCTGCGAAGCGCCTCCTCCATGCGCTTTTGCTCGCTGATGTTTTCGGCGCTGATGACAATGAGGAGCGTCTCGCCGTTTCCGTCGGGGATCGGTTTGGCGCTGTAGCGGCCAATCCATCGGGAACCCGTATCCACTCGGCTGATTGTGAATTCTTCCTCCCGGACAACCTCGCCGCGGGCAGCGCGGCTGATTGGCCACTCTTCAACGGGGAGCACTCTTCCATCCAGCGTGCTCACTTCGAAGAGCTGAGCGGAGGCGTCGGCGATGGACAACTCGGCCTCTGGCGTGAAGCCGTGCATCTCACGAAAAGGGAGGTTCGCCGCGAGCATCGCGCCGTCGCGCCGGTAAAGCGCAACGGGGTGGCTGACTTCCTCGAGCACTTTTTCCAGAAGGCCCGGCAGGATCGCCGCGACTCCACCCGGGAGGCCGTGCAACGCATCGAAAAGAGCATCGGACATGTCAGCCGAAATAAGACACGAACGCGCCGCCCGCGGCAAACAGAAGCTCAGCGGCCTCTACAGCTTCTCCGGCTTGAGAAATTGAGGGAATAGCCGCGTCAGCTCTAGGTTCACCGTCTCCACGGTTAGAGCGGTAAGGTCGCGCTCAGGTGCTTCCAGGATTTGCATCTGCGGATTGCCGGGGCTCCAGATACTCGGATCCGTGGGGCCGAAAAGGAGCAGTCCGGGCGTGCCGACCGCCGCCGCTAGATGGGAGATCCCGCTGTCGTGGCCGAGAAAGAGCTGCGCCCGCTCGATGATCGCCCCCAAAAGAGGGAGCGGGAGATCGCGCGCGAGAAGAATCGGCGCCTCACTCCAGGAGGCTCGGAGTTGTTCCAGCCGCGCATGATCAGCCTCGCCGCCGACGAGCAGGAGTTGCGGAGGAGGCGTCGCCCGGAGGAGCGATTTTCCCAATTCCATCCACCTCTCGATCGGCCAGTTCTTTCTCGCGCTGCCGCTGCCAGGATGGATGGCAATCAGTGGGCGTTCGTCTGTTTCGGCCAAAAATCGGACGGCGAAGTCCCGGTCTTCGGTCGAGGGATGAATCTTCGCGCCGTGATCCTCGAGATAAAGCGCCAGGCTCTGCAAAGGCTGCGCAAGCTGATGTGCGGCGTGGGCGGAATCGTCGATT
>DASVRY010000490.1:0-4518 GCA_036388395.1 Chthoniobacteraceae bacterium | reverse complement strand
CCTCTGGCGAGCACAGTGCTCTTTAGTGAAGCTCGCGACTTGGCAGATCGGATGTCTAGCAGCACGAGCATTGGCATGCTTTGGTCTCTCCGCCGTTGCTGACACATGAACCACCATTACACCATGTCCGCCGCTATCGGCTCCGGCCATTCGGGACGACAGGGACTTACTGCTTGAGCCGCATCGTGCTGGGAGCCGGCTTCGGCACGTCCAGGCGGTAGATCGTCTCGCCGGGCTTCATCATGTTCAGCCGGTCACGGGCCACGAGCCCCACGTATTCGGGGTCATGCTTCAGCAGGTTTTCCTCGCGCTGGAACCGGGCGAGAATCATACGCTGTTTTTCGATCTCAGCCTTCAACTCCTCGACTCGGAGATCCTGCTCCTTACGCTTTTGGACCTCAGGCAGAAACGAATAGCCGATTGGTACTGCCGACGAGAGGATGATCAGCGTGAAGACGAAGCGGTTGAGGGAATGCCAGATTCCCCCGGAAGGTCTTGATCTGAAGTCGCCTTCGTGCACTCAGCGCATCTTACCGCCGTAAACGGCATTGTCACCAAGTTCTTCTTCAATTCGCAGGAGTTGATTGTACTTAGCTACACGATCGGTCCGGCAGAGCGATCCAGTCTTGATCTGCCCTGCGTTGGTGGCGACAGCGATGTCGGCGATCGTGGTATCTTCCGTCTCGCCTGAGCGGTGGCTGATTACCGCTGTATAGCGATTCTCCTTAGCCAGCTCGATGGCGTCCAGCGTTTCGGTAAGGGTCCCGATCTGGTTCACCTTCACGAGGATCGAGTTACCAACGCCGCGCTCGATACCCTTCCGGAGGAACTCGACGTTCGTGACAAAAAGATCGTCGCCGACGAGCTGGGTGTTGGCGCCCATCGCGTCAGTCAGCTTCTTCCAGCCATCCCAATCGTTTTCCGCGCAGCCGTCTTCGATCGAGATGATCGGATATTTGCTCTGCAGTTCCTGGTAATAGGCCACGAGTTCCTCAGCAGTCCGCCTGGAGCCGTCGGACTTCTTAAAAACGTATTGGTTCGTCTCTTTGTCGAAAAACTCGCTGGAGGCAACATCGAGAGCGATGAAGATATCTCCGCCAAGCTTGTAGCCCGCTTTCTTGATTGCAGAGGCGATCGTCTCCAGGGCGTCTTCCGCTGACTCGAATTTCGGAGCGAACCCGCCCTCATCGCCGATGGCGGTGGAGAGACCGCGGCCTTTCAGCACGCTCTTCAGGCCGTGAAAGATCTCGGTGCCGGCGCGGAGCGCTTCGGAGAAGGTGTCGAAGCCTTTCGGCACGATCATGAACTCCTGGAAATCAATCGGCGCATCTGAGTGCGCGCCACCGTTGATGATGTTCATCATCGGCACGGGGAGGACCTTAGCGTTCGGCCCACCAAGATACTTGAAGAGCGAAAGCCCGAGCTGATTTGCGGCCGCCTTCGCGTTCGCAAGCGAAACGGCGAGGAGGGCGTTTGCCCCGAGCTTGGCTTTATTGGCACTTCCATCGAGGGCGAGCATCGCCTTGTCGATCTCGAGCTGATCGAGAGCATCGAAGCCTTCGAGTTCGTCCGCGATGGACTTGTTGATGTTTGCGACGGCTTTAGTGACGCCTTTGCCTCCCCAGCGGTCCTTTACATCGTCCCGCAGTTCCCAAGCTTCGTGTTCGCCCGTGCTTGCGCCACTCGGGACCGCCGCCGTCCCGACTGCGCCACCGGCAAGCAGCACTTCAGCTTCGACGGTCGGATTGCCGCGAGAATCAATGATCTGGCGGGCGCGGATGGCGGAAATGGCGGTGAGTGACATAAGCTTTGGAAAGTGAGCCGCCTTGACTAGGCAGCCCGGCGGAAGCGGTCAAACACTTAGATGACCAGCAGCGAGAATTGAGGGCGGTTGAGAGCAGTGCCGGAACGTTGCCCATGAGACCATTCCGCCGGCGCTGCGGCAGCCTATACACGCGTTTAGAATGAGCAGTCCTGGAGTTCTTTCGCTCCGTGTGATTCGATTTATCCGCGGTGAAAATTCGTCTCTGATCCATGCGCGGGAGCGACTTCGAGGGCGCGGGTTTCCGCCGCCGAGATGAAACGGCGATGATTTACCACGGATGAAGCGGATAGCGCCGATGGGAAGTCCTGCCTACGGCGCCCTTATCCGCCAACTGCATAAAGCATCTACGCGCAATCGCAGCGGAAGCGGAAAGCTTTAGCGGCTGGGGCGTCGAAGAACCGGATGCTTCCTAGTAGTGTCGGGTGATGGGCTCGCGGAACTGATCCCTTGTTTCTGGACGAGGGTTGTCAGGAGCGAACCTCCGCCACGATGTCCAGCACGGTGCTGCCCGCTCGCGACGGTTTCCCTAGCTTCGTTCGCGGTGATCCACCCGTGAGCGAAGCTCAACGTCCAGGTTTCGCACCCGATCGAGGCTACTTTTTGTAAGCCTCGATGGATGCGATCTCAACCGAGCGGTCCCCATGCTCCGTAGGCACGTTAGCTCTTTCGCCGACTTTTTTGCCGAGGATGGCCTGCGCAATCGCGGCTTGGTAGGAGATGATGTTGCGGTCTGGATCGCCGTCCCATGCCCCGAGAATGGAGTAAGCTTCGGTCGAGCCGTTCTGCGGATCCTTGAGCGCCACAACAGTGCCGATGGAGACCTGCGCGACATCGGGGTTTTCGAACGCCGTACCGCGGGCGCGTGAAAGATCCCGCTCTGTCTCAGCCTTCCGCCGCATGAGCACGCGTTGCATCTCTTTTGCGGCCTTGAATTCGAAGTTTTCCCGCAAATCGCCGTAACTTCGGGCGATGGAGATTTCCTTCGTGTTCTCGGGAATCTTCTTGTTCACCAGCTCTTCAAATTCGAGCTTCCGCTTCTCAAGGCTTTCCCAGGAGACGATCAGAGATTCCTGCTTTTCACCCGTCTCGCCCGAGACCATGGCCTGGAGTTCCGGATGGATGCGGATGATGCGTCCAAGGAGAGAGCGCTTGTTCAGCTCTTCAAAGGCACCGGAAAGCAGCAGCTTACGCATGATGTCGCGCAGATCTTCGAGTGCGGCGTCTGTGACCAGATCCGGCAGCAACTCCTGGTCGTTCATGAGCTGATCGTGCAGCTTGCGGTCGCGCTTTTCGCTGAATTGATCGCGCTCGAGAGCAGAAAGGATGGCGCTCAAAAGTCGCACGGTCGCGAGGTCGCTAAAGGTGCCACTGCGCTCCTTCGCCAGCCAACTCAACGCATCACTTGTAATCGAGTGCTCGCGAATCGCACGATCAAGCGCGGTGCGGACGGCTTCGGTGTGGCCATTCTCCACGAGCAGGCGAGCTGACTCAGAGACGAGCCGAGTGGTCCCGCGAAGGATCAAGGTGATGGCGCGGCTCGGCCATTCCTCACCGAAAGCTGCAGGCAGCTCGGAGAGCACCCGCTTGAGTTTTACCGCAGGAACTTCAGCAAGTAGGGAAGGAAGTTGACGCTCTTCTTCCCGGAGAAAATCAGCCACTTGCGGTGCGTCGGCGCCCTTTTCCAGCCCGTTGGCTCGCTCGATCAGCTCGTCGCGAGAGAGGAGCAGGCTCAGCGCTTCGCTGGTATGCAGACGCTGGCTTTTTCGAGCCGTCTCGTTGATCAAAGGAATGAGCGGCTGGAGCTGCGCTGGAGCGCTGTCGCCGAACTCACCCACGTTCTTTAGGATCTGTTCGAGCGCGTTGATCTGATCCTTCAGGCGCCGTGCGCCGCGGAAGGTGGCAAGATACTCGTCTGCATGAGAGACTGCTCCTTCGCGCGATTCGAACGGTTCGCTCTTCTTTGAGGGAATGGTGAAATGTCCGTCCTTCTTCAGCGCCTTTTTCGTGTTCTCGAACCACCGCTTGAACTCGGCCTCGGTAAGGACATCGGGGACAAGGGACTGGGCAATCTGATCCTGAGTAGCTTTGCCGCCGAAGCTGTGAAGAATCTGGCGCACAACGCCGACGGGTTCGTCTTTCACCCGCGCCTTGAGCGCTGGCAGATCAGCCGCTTTGATCGCCAGGATGTGATCCGAAGGCAGGGGCTGCAGTGACTCGGCTGCATACTGCAGCTGCATGGGGTGAGCCTTCTTTCCTTTAAAGTCGATCGTGACCTGGCTGAGGAGGAAATTGACGGCATCGATGCGGCCGAATCCCCAGCTTTTGTGCATGACATAGGTGCCGGGCGGGAGGCGGTCGAGAGTCGCAGCTGCAGCGGGAGTGAGCTTGCCGGCTTCAACGGCCTTTTCAATGTCGGGATTCATTCGGGGTGGCGAGGATAGAGGGCCAAACCCCGAGGGCCAAGGGTAAAAAGCGGCGGGTTTGTAAGGGCGGTATCTAGCGGAGCCCGATCACCGCCTGAGGGTTGAGGGTACAAAAAAAGCAGGCCCCGTTAACGGGGCCTGCTTGATTGAAACTTTAGCTGCGTCCTAGACTTCGGGATTCAGCACTTTGACTGA
Source organism: Chthoniobacteraceae bacterium (assembly GCA_036388395.1). Classification (GTDB taxonomy): domain Bacteria; phylum Verrucomicrobiota; class Verrucomicrobiia; order Chthoniobacterales; family Chthoniobacteraceae; genus DASVRY01. Next base: position 75 of record DASVRY010000490.1, on the reverse strand, counting down.
CGTCCCAAACCATGGCGGCGTGTCCTGTGGCCCAGCCTCGAACGCGTTCTTTTCTGGGTTCTCCTCATTCCGTCT
>DASVRY010000489.1:0-3554 GCA_036388395.1 Chthoniobacteraceae bacterium | reverse complement strand
TGCTGGCAATCATCGAGAGCAGCGCCGAACGCGGTGCTGGCATCGTGAAGCAAGTGTTGACCTTTGCCCGTGGAGTCGAAGGGGAGCGCGTGCTCCTGCAACCGAAGCATCTACTCGGCGAGCTTGGCAAGATCATGGCGCAGACTTTCCCGCGCAATGTAGATATACAAAGTAACGTGCCTACGGAGCTTTGGCTCGTCACTGGCGACGCGACGCAATTGCACCAGGTGCTGCTGAATCTGTGTGTCAATGCACGTGACGCCATGCCGCAGGGCGGGACGCTCACGTTGGGCGCGGAGAATGTCGAGGTCGACGAGCACCTCGCGAGCATGAATCCGGGAGCGCAGCTCGGACCTCATCTACTCTTTCGGGTATCGGATACAGGGACTGGCATTTCTCCGGCGACGATGGAGAAAATCTTCGATCCGTTCTTCACCACAAAGGAAGTGGGGAAGGGAACTGGCCTTGGCCTGGCCACAGTGATCGGCATCGTGAAGAGCCACGACGGCTTTCTTACAGTGCAGAGTGAAATTGGTGTCGGCACCACCTTCAAGGTTTTCGTACCTGCCTCGCCGGATGAACATTCCGCCACAGATGCGAGGGAGCTCGATGCTGTTTCAGGTGGAAACGGTGAGCTCGTGCTCGTCGTGGACGACGAGGCTCCGATCCGCGAGGCGCTCGTGCGCACACTTCAAAGCAACGGCTACCGTGCCTATACTGCCGAAGACGGGACCGACGCGCTGGCGCTCTACTTCCAGCGCCGCGAGGAGATCGATATCGTGCTGACGGATATCTCCATGGGACAGATGGATGGCATCACCCTCGTCCGCTCGCTGCGGAAGCTGAATCCGAATGTGCGCGTGATTGCGTCGAGCGGGCACATGCAGAAGGAGAATGTCACCGTGCTCAATGGCCTGGGCGTCAAAGCGCTTCTCGACAAGCCATACACCGCCGACAAGTTATTGCGCGCGTTGCAGTCCGTATTGCGGCAACCTTCGGCCGCCGAGAAGTAGATATACCGGTGCGCGCGATTTTACGCGCTTGGGTTTTGCTACTCGAACTGCTTCCGAAAGGACGCGAACTCCTCCCGGAGCGTGGATAGTTCCTGCCGAAGCGACGCGAGTTCAGTCTCGAGAGATTCGATCCTCCCAGATGCGGCTTCCGGCGGAGATGCGCGGTGCGGTACCGGCTGGGCATCAGCCGGCGCCTCTGTGTAGAGCGTCTCGGCAGAAAAGAGCTGCAGGTATCGACGTTCCTTTTGCCCGGGCCGGGCCGGGACCTGCCGAACGAGCGGGAAGTCGCCGCGCGAGAGTTCGTCCAGGCAAGCTTCCACCGCTTCGAGGCTGTTGAAGCCGTGCATCCGTTCGGTGCGGGAGCGGAGTTCACCCGGTGTCTGCGGCCCGCGCAGGAGAAGCACGCAGAGTAACGCGACCTCGCGTGGCTCAAGTTCGTAGTGATCGAGCAGATTGTGCCGATATTTCTGAACTCGCGAGCCGGCGCCAAAGACGACCGTCGCGAGCTTCTTTTCCCGGAGAGAGTTGACGCCATTCTCAACGGACTTCTCGTCATAGCCGACTACTGGATCGCGGTTCGTGCTCTGATTGCACGCGGAAGTGAGGCTGTGCAGCGAGAGTGGGTAATTCTCCGGCGTGGTGCGTTCTTTCTCCAGCAAACAGCCGAGCACACGAGTCTCGACAGCGTTCAGGTCGGGCGATGGCATGCCCTCAACTTCGGCAGAGCAGGGGAGCGCGGCAAGCCGGTTCGCCCCTTGCAATTGATGCGTCCGCTTCCCATCATCCTCCCGAACAAGCAACACCGGCCGCATCAGGCGTCCAAAAAAACTCACAACATCATGGCCCACGAACTACCAACACTTCCTTATCCCACCAACGCGCTCGAGCCGCATATCGACGCGAAGACCATGGAGATCCATCACGGGAAGCATCACCAGGCTTACGTGACGAACCTGAACAAGGCGCTCGAGTCCGCTCCTGATCTGGCGAACAAGAGCGCGGACGAGCTCATCCGGGACATCAGCAGCGTGCCTGAAGGGATCCGTGGCGCGGTCCGCAACAACGGCGGCGGCCACGTAAATCACTCCTTGTTCTGGAAGCTCCTCGCGCCGAACGCAGGCGGACAGCCGACCGGCAAACTAGCCGAGGCGATCACCTCGAGCTTCGGCAGCTTCGATGAGTTCAAGACGAAGTTTGAAGCGGCTGGCGCGACACGTTTCGGCAGCGGCTGGGCCTGGCTCGTCGTGAATGGCGGCAAGCTCGAGATCGGCTCCACGGCCAATCAAGACAACCCAATCATGGGCAAAGCGGTCGCTGGAATCGAAGGCACCCCGGTGCTCGGTCTCGACGTGTGGGAGCACGCCTACTACCTGAACTATCAAAACCGCCGGCCTGATTACATGAAGGCTTGGTGGAATGCCGTGAACTGGCAGCAGGCCGAGGAAAACTTCACCGCCGCGTCGAAGTAACCCAGCGCCTCAGCGCAACGCATCTCGGAGCCGCGCACCCGCAAGGTTGCGCGGCTCTTTCCGTGTCCGCGAGGAGCCTCGGCGTTCACTTCGGGTGGACAGACGCGCCGCATCTTTGTATTCAGCGCGTCCCATTTGCCTGCCAGATTTCGGGCGCATCGACCACTTCACCTATGGCTTTCCTCAACGAGAACTACCTGAAACTCCGCGCCGGCTACCTCTTCCCTGAGATCGGCCGCCGCGTCACGACCTTCTGCACCGCCAACCCGGACGGCGCGCAGCGGCTCATTCGCTGCGGCATCGGCGACGTGACCGAACCGTTGCCCGCGGCTGCTACTGCCGCCCTGCACAAGGCCGTGGACGAACTCGGAGCACGCGAGACCTTCCGCGGCTACGGTCCCGAGCAGGGCTACGACTTTCTGCGGCAGGCGATCGCGCAAAACGACTATCGCGACCGTGGCCTCGACGTGGCGGATGACGAGATCTTCGTCTCCGACGGCTCGAAGTGCGACTGCGGCAACATCCTCGATATTCTCGGCGATCGGAATGCTATCGCGGTCATGGATCCGGTGTATCCGGTCTATGTGGATACCAACGTCATGGCTGGGCACACCGGTCAGGCGAACGACGCCGGCGCTTTCGAGGGTCTGCTTTACCTACCATGCACGGCGGAGAATGGCTTCGTCGCGGATGTGCCGACGGCGAAGGCTGATCTCGTCTATCTCTGCTTTCCAAATAATCCCACCGGCTCAGTCGCGACGCGCGCGCAGCTCGAGGCGTGGGTCGCGTATGCGCAGGAGAATGAGGCAATCCTCCTCTTCGACGCCGCGTATGAGGCTTACATCAGCGACCCGGAGATCCCGCATTCCATCTACGAGATTCCCGGTGCGCGGGAGTGCGCGATCGAGTTTCGTAGCTTTTCCAAGAACGGTGGCTTCACCGGGACACGCTGCGCTTTCACTGTGGTGCCAAAGTCACTCGAGGCCCGCACCACCGGCGGCGACAAGAAGCCATTGCATCCACTCTGGAACCGCCGCATGGCAACCAAGTTTAACGGAGTTAGCTATATCGT
>DASVRY010000488.1:0-2048 GCA_036388395.1 Chthoniobacteraceae bacterium | reverse complement strand
GACTTCCTTGTGCGCGTATCCCGCGGCCGCTCAGCGAGGGGGCGCCCCGATCATAGACATGCATTTGCACGCTCTCACAGTGGACTTTTTAAAAGACGTTCCCGCGTGCACAGGCGCTCAAAAACCCCTGCAACCGACGGTCGATCCGCGTGCGCCTTTCGATCCAAATGCGCTTGGTAAATGCCCGAAGCCGCTGCTTTCCTCCGCGTCCGATGAGGCCTTAATGCGGGACAGCTTGGCAATGTTGAAGAAGCTCAACATTCGACGCGCCGTAACTGCCGGCGCCTTGAGCGAAGTCACTAAATGGAGAGCAGCTGCGCCGAGCGTGATCATTCCAGCGCAGAACTTCGCGACGGCGAAGAAGCCCTTTACTCTAGCAGAGCTCCGTCGGTTACACGGAACTGGCGCTTTCTCGATATTCGCAGAGGTTGGTCCTCAATATGAAGGGATCTCGGCAGGTGACGCCCGCTGGGAGCCTTTCTACGCTCTGGCGGAGGAGCTTGACATCCCGGTGGGTGTCCACCTCGGCGAAGGTCCTCCGGCAGCTGCTCGCTTCCCCGGTTATGAAACATACCGCGCGAGCCTCACCACTCCCTTTCAACTCGAAGAGGTCCTTTGGCGTCATCCCAAACTTCGGATCTATGTGATGCATTACGCGTCTCCCTTGGTCGATGAGATGATCGCAATGATGTTCACGCACCCAAACCTTTACGTCGACATCGCCGGCAACAATTGGATTAGCCCGCCGATCCAGTTCCATGACCATCTCAAAAGGATGGTTGATGCAGGGTTTGGAGAGCGCATCATGTTTGGCTCTGACCAAATGATTTGGCCAGGGGCGATCGCCGAAGCAGTAAAATCTGTAGACGAAGCGCCCTTCCTGACCGCGGCGCAGAAGCGCGACATCTTATATAACAATGCTGCCCGCTTTCTGCGGCTTACGGAAAGGCAAATCGCGGCAGATCACACGGACTAGCTAATGTCCGCTTTCACCCGTTCCGGACATACCTACAGTCTCTCTCGCCAGGGACTTTTACCGAGCGGTGAGGTGTTGGTGGTAGCGATCTGGCGTGAGTTCGGTGCGCTTCTCGGTTGTCACCTGGTCGCCGCGCTGGCGGTGCCTCTAATCCAGGACGTGCTTCAATCCGGCGCCATCGCCGGGAGAAACGGGCATGGGTTTGCCTGGCTGCCGGCAATCGTCCAAAGTGGGAGGCTGCTTCCTCCTGCTTCACCGGGTCGGGAGAGATATTCGGGTGGCGCAACGCTGAACCACCCGAATGCCATTCATGCGCAGGAGCGGAAGACTAGTTTCGAGCTCCGTGCGCAGTTCGTAGATGTCGAAACTTAGCGCGCCATTTCCGTCGAAGCGTTGGTGAAGGTCGAGCCGACCTGGCCGCCGACGCCGCGAACTGCGGTGATCGCGGCAACTGCGATGAGAGCGGCGATGAGGCCGTACTCGATCGCAGTGGCCCCCTTTGAGTCTTTAATCAGCTTGATAAGTTTCATCATCTCGGGTTCCTGTGTGAACGCTAACTACAAATCCGCACTGCCGTGCCGCCACCAATTCCTACGAGCCCCGGATTTCGAATTATTTAACGTGTAATCGGACATTTAGCGTCGACGGCGCTCGCTCGGCGACAGCCTTCCGCCTCCATGCCCAGCTCGGAAGGCTCCTTTGCGGTGGCCGAAGCCACCCGTTGCGGTTCGCGATCGATCCGGCTACCGGGCGCGCCTCTGATATTGCACATGCATCGCTGCGGCCGAGAGGGCTGCTCGCAAGGATCGGCAGGAGCGAATTTGCCATGAAGTCATACCGCGACCCCAGCTTCCAGGAGCGCACCGGGCGGGCCGCCGATGCCAAGAAGAAGGCGCTCGACCAGCTGCGCGCGAAGCCGGAAGTCGACGAAGCGGTTCTCGCAGAGCGGCGCGAGGCGCGGCTCGCCAAGGAGGCTGCGGAAGCCGAACGTCGCGCTGCCAAGAAGGCCGCCGAGGAGAGCGCCAAGGCCGCCAAGGCAGCGGAGAAGGCCGCGGCGGAAGCGGCGCGCGCG